>NZ_JAZGQA010000049.1:0-26126 GCF_048593855.1 Yersinia sp. 2542 StPb PI | reverse complement strand
ATAATTAACATTAACACCAATAAATACTCAATCTCCACCTCTGATGGCACCAAAGCATCCCTATCTTTGCGACCAACGCCTGCACAAGCAACCGAGAGAGCATGGGATCGGGGGTTTGATAACATAACCCTGTTCCGCCAGCCGTAGACCCGTTTTAAGCCGCTGTTTTTATCACTCAATCGCTGAGTCATAGACAAGCGGTATAAAATCAGCAAAACTGGATGCTTCTCCCTAAATCAATCGATGATGGGATAGGATGCCAGACTTATTCTGGGTAATAACCGGGGTCAAAGGTAAGAGTTATGATACGCACTATGTTGCAAGGCAAACTGCATCGGGTCAAAGTCACTCAAGCTGATTTGCACTATGAAGGTTCCTGCGCTATCGATCAGGATTTCCTGGAAGCCGCAGGCATTCTGGAATACGAAGCCATTGATATTTATAACGTTGATAATGGTCAGCGTTTTTCCACTTATGCTATCGCCGCCGAACGCGGTTCACGGATTATCTCGGTGAATGGTGCCGCGGCGCGTTGTGCTTGTGTCGGTGATAAGCTGATCATCTGTTCCTACGTACAGATGTCTGATGCTGATGCCCGATTGCACCACCCTAAAGTGGCGTATTTTGAAGGTCAGAATCAACTGCAACGCAAGGCCAAAGCAGTGCCGGTTCAAGTCGCTTAATTGCCCTTTACACGTGCAGTTGCACCATAAAAAAGGCGCTTAAATACAGCGCCTTTTTCACATCATAAACTCACACTATCAAACAGCTAATCTGATTCCATCACTGTCGGTGCGGCAGGTACGGGTATCTGACCCGGTTCATTGGCAATACGTTCAGCCATGGTCGGTATTGAATCAGTACGCAAAATATATAGCCGCTTAAGGGTATACGGATTATCACCCGGTTTTACCTTGCCTTGTAGGGTGGTCACCGCCAAATGGAAACCCGCATTTTTCGCCGCATCGATTGCGGTTTGGTTAAAACCACCAAAGGGATATGACAGAAAGATCACGTGCGGATTAAATTGAGATAACGCTCGTCGTGAGTGTTCAAAATCAAAAACAATATTGTGATAAGAACGGCTCAATAAGATAGGGTTACGTTTATTATCAGTCCGGTGTAAGAAATGAGTATGAGACTGAACATCAAATACATCCTGAATCTCTTTCAATTCAGAGATACTCATAAACTGTAATGAATCAGGGTTCCATTTTTGTGGATGGCGCTTAATTCGTGATGAAATAATAAATGCCGTAGCCCGGAAGCCATTTTCTTTCAATATAGGATATGCGTAGCGGTGGACCGATTTAAGACCATCGTCAAAGGTCAGTACTACAACTTTTGCGGGCAGATTAATCTTGTTATTGAGATAACCTTCAAGCTGATAGAGCGAAATCGTGTCGTAACCTGTCTGCTTGAGATAGGTCATCTGGTTACTGAATGCCGCATCAGAGGTGGTGGTTGATGTATTGAGGAAACGTTTATTCTCCTCATTCTTCAACATATGGTGATAGGTCAGGATCGGGATGCCGTTATCGATTTCAGCATCGACACTACTGACATAGCCTAAGCGATCACCAATATTGACCTGATACCAGGTATTCCCTAACCGGTCTTTCAATTTACCCACGATAGGGTAACGCAAGTTATCTACCAGCGTAGCAAACTGCTCACTGCGCACATCCGCCGCCAGATAGACAGGAGTTTCGCGCTTGATCAATATATTTTGATTGGGCAGGGGTTTATTCAGATCACCCAAGATATCGTTGGTTTTTCGTGCTTTGTTGATATCTTCTAAATCGTCCTTATCAATAAAACCGATGCCATTACCAAATTTAAATTCATAGTATTCTGCCGCAGCGGGTAAAACCTGAATAAGTTGATCTTCTTTAATCTCACCGACAGGAATGACCTTCTCACCAACCAGTGAATATATTTCGCTATCACGCTGTGCAACCATATATTTAGGCGTAAGTGTTGCTTCATCAGGTAAGAGATCTGCATGGGTTGCCGGTATCATTACCGACATGACAAGACCGAGTAGCATCCCAATAGCTATTCTGTTTTTATGCCACATTATCGTTCTACTTATGCGCATTTGGCGCTGAATTGAAAAGGGGAAAATCTGGTGCGCCAGCATAGCACGAGACGCCAGAAGTTGAGAAAGACGATATTAGATGGGGACATTATTTATTACGTTTAAATTCCAGTATTAACAACAATTAACTAACTAATAATTCACGATCAATCTCTGCTAATAGCCAAAGTCATTGGCGTTACAGCAAGGCGGCAAGTCAGCGCATCCCGATGAGCTTACAGAGGTCAAGTGATTCGGGTAAGTGAACGTAGCCAACACCGCTGTAACGTCAAGGCCGAAAAGAATACCCAAAGTCATTGGCGTTACAGCAAGGCGGTAAGTCAGCGCATCCCGATGAGCTTACATCAGTAAGTGATTCGGGTAAGTGAACGTAGCCAACACCGCTGTAACGTCAAGGCCGAAGGGTATTAGGTGCGTAGCCCACGACCACGCTCTATCAAATACCAAGCCCACGCATAAAACACCGCGATGAATACCACCAAAACACCAATGGTCAATACCAATGGCACATCAGAAATCCCAAGGAAGCCATAACGGAACCCACTTATCATGTACACAATGGGATTTAGTTTCGATACCACCTGCCAAAAAGGGGGCAGTAATGATAGCGAGTAAAATACCCCGCCCAGATACGTCAAGGGGGTCAGCACAAAAGTAGGCACCAGGCTGATATCATCGAACGTTTTGGCAAATACCGCATTCAGTAACCCACCGAGGGAAAACAGAATGGCCGTCAGCATCAATGTCAGTGCAATCATTGACCAAGAGTGGACATGCAACGGTACGAAGAACAGTGAGATAATCGTTACCAGAATACCGACACAGATCCCACGGGCGACCCCACCACCGACATAACCGATAATCACAATATGTGTGGGTACCGGAGCTACCAGCAACTCTTCAATACTGCGCTGGAATTTAGCACCAAAGAACGATGCAGCGACGTTGGCATATGAGTTGGTGATAACCGCCATCATAATCAAGCCGGGAACGATAAATTGCATATAATTAAAACCGCCCATATCACCAATTCGGGCACCAATCAGGTTGCCGAAAATAACGAAATAGAGCGACATAGTAATCACCGGTGGTACCAGTGTTTGAATCCAGATACGAGCAAAACGCGTAATTTCTTTGATCCAAATACTCTGTAATGCTACCCAATATAGGCGGGTCATGCTTTCTCTCCCCCGTTACCATTAACCAAGGTGACAAATAGCTCTTCCAGACGGTTAGCCTTGTTGCGCATACTTTGTACCTGAATTCCCTGAGCGTTCAATTGACTGAATAAACCATTCAGACCTTGCTCACGCTTAACATCAACCTCCAGCGTTGAGGTGTCCGTCAGACGATAACCATAACCCTCCAGCTTAGGTAGCGGGCTTTTAATACCCAAATCAAAAATAAAGGTTTCTGACTCAAGTTTGCCAAGCAACTGCTTCATGGTGGTATTTTCCACCAGTTCACCATTCTGGATAATACCAATGTTACGGCACAGCATTTCTGCTTCTTCCAGATAGTGGGTAGTCAGAATGATGGTAGTCCCCTGCGCATTCAGCTCTTTCAGGAACCCCCACATCGAGCGGCGTAATTCGATATCCACCCCAGCGGTAGGTTCATCAAGGATTAGCAACTTCGGCTCATGCATCAGCGCACGCGCAATCATCAAACGGCGCTTCATCCCGCCCGACAGCCGGATAGCGCGCTCATTGCGTTTGCTCCACAAATCCAACTGAGTGAGGTATTTCTCGGCACGTTGTAACGCGTCACGCCGCGTGACGCCGTAATACCCCGCTTGGGTAATCACAATCTGCAACACCGTCTCGAATGGGTTGAAGTTAAACTCCTGTGGTACTAACCCAAGTTGGCGTTTGGCATTCACGATATCATTATCAATATCGTAACCAAAAACTTGTACCTTACCGGACGTTTTGTTCACTAATGAACTGATAATGCCAATGGTGGTCGATTTACCCGCACCATTCGGCCCAAGCAGGGCATAAAAATCACCTGCCTCTACGCGCAGATCAATGCCACGTAGTGCCTGAACGCCACCTGCATAGGTTTTGGTTAGTTGCGTTATTTCCAGTGCATATGTCATAAGTAAAAAAGAACCTTATTCTATGAGTTTCTCAGCGATAACAGCATACCCATGCCTGACTTAGCTCGCCTGTCAGGGCAAGTTACGGGGAGCAGAAGGGATCATGGGTCGATACCGAGAAGATGTTACGCAGACGAAAATTGCGCGATCAACAGGGTCACTGTTCCGATTTCAAAATCGTTATCGTTGCCGTATATTATCCTATCGCAATCCGTTCATTACAGGCTATTTACATTAATGAAAGAAATAGAGAAGCTTCTCGCGAACAATGACATCTGGTCAAATTCAATCAGTAAAGATGACCCCGATTTTTTTGAACACCTGGCACAAGCCCAGAAACCTCGCTTTCTGTGGATAGGCTGTTCAGATAGCCGCGTCCCCGCGGAACAGTTGACCGGCCTGAAAGCGGGTGAATTATTCGTTCACCGCAATGTAGCCAATCTGGTTATCCATACGGATCTCAATTGCTTGTCCGTGGTGCAATACGCCATCGATGTTTTGCAGGTCGAGCATATCATTATCTGTGGCCACCTGGGCTGTGGCGGTGTTGAAGCCGCTATGCAAAAAGACCTTGAATTAGGGCTTATCGATAACTGGTTACTGCACATCCGGGATCTTTGGTTTAAACACAGCTCACTGCTGGGTGAATTGCCAGCTGAAGAGCGCAGCAATATGTTATGTAAAATCAATGTCGTAGAACAAGTGTATAACTTGGGTCATTCGACCATTGTCCGTTCCGCCTGGAAGCGCGGGCAGAAAGCCATGATTCACGGCTGGGTCTATGGTATTGACGATGGCAAACTGACTGATTTGAAAGTCTCGGCCACCAGCCTAAGCGAACTGGAAATAAAGTACCGCGAAGCAATGGCAAAAATACTGCAACCAAACAGACAAAACTAATAAGTGCTACGGGAGGGTGTTAAAACACACCCTATCCCATCCCTAAATGCTGCTAAAGACACTCGAACTCAAAATATTGACGTGCCGTAACCATCGGCAAATAAGGCGTAGCGAGCTAAATCAGTTTGAGTGCGCCCAGTACGCAAGAACCGGAGCGTACACCATGACTTTATAAATCATGGCTACGTGAGGATTCTGAGTACTGCGGAATCTCAAAATGGCGACGCGCAGTAGCCGCTCCTGATCACTCGTCAAACATCACGACTTTGCCTACATATGGCAAATGCCTGTAGCGCTGGGCATAATCGATACCGTAACCCACCACGAATTCATCAGGAATGGCGAAGCCGACCCACTCAACCGGCACCTGAACTTCGCGACGCTCTGGTTTATCCAGCAACGTGCAGATAGCCAGTGATTTCGGCCCACGCAATTGCAGAATTTCACGCACTTTACTTAATGTATTACCGGAGTCGATTATATCTTCAACAATCAGCACATCCTTACCACGGATATCTTCATCCAAATCTTTCAGGATTTTCACATCTCGCGTGGTACTCATGCCATTGCCGTAGCTGGAGGCCGTCATAAAATCGACTTCATGGGAAACATCAATGGCACGGCATAAGTCAGCCATAAACATAAATGAGCCACGGAGCAACCCGACCAGCACCATTTCACTGCCGCTATCGCGGTAGTGTTCGGAGATTTGGTGGCCTAATTCGGCAATTCGGGCTTTGACTTCCTGCTCGGAAATCATGACTTCTACAGTGTGTTTCATAAGTATTTACGTCGCTTTTTTACGTTACTTGCCACAAGAAAGCCGCTGAGTTTACCATAGCCTAAGCGATGTTGCGACGGACTCACCCGCCGCACACATAACCTGTTGATACCCCCTAAGCGCTGACGGTAAAGCCCAACATCATGCCAGTATCTTCATGTTCCAACAGATGGCAGTGGGCCATATAAGGCATACTGGCTGGTGCGAGGTGACTAAAACGCACTAATATCTCACTGCGCGCACCTTCCACTCGTACAATATCTTTCCAGCCACGGCGATGCTCTGCCGGTGGTTTGCCGTTTTCTGTCAAAATACGGAACTGTGTCCCGTGGACATGGAAGGGATGTAACATCATGTCGCCTTCACCAGAAACGGTCCACTTCTCGAATTTCCCGAGCTTCGCGTCAAACGCCGGTTCAATCATCGAGAACGGTTTGCCGTTAATCATATTGGCATGGCTGAAATCAAAAGCCGCCGCGCCTTTCATCGCGCCACTCTCCATACCGGCCATATTGCTGTGATCCATGCCATTCATGGCACCGTTACCCATGTTCATGCCAGCCATTGCTTGCATACCATAACGGCTCATCAGCGCTTGCATCCCTAACATATCCAATTTCGGATCCATCATCAGTTGGAACCAGCGCTCTTGCAAGCCAGTGGCATCGGCTAATGCCGGCACCACAACCAGCGAATCCGGGAGCACCTTGCTACCCGCGGCCAGTGATGGCTGAATGCGCAATACCGGTAATGGCTTATCGAACGGGGCCAGGGTCATACCCATCTGTTTCACTGGCAAAGTAACCAGATCAAGCGGCTTACCATCAGCAGTATCTACCAGCACCTCAAAACGTTCACCCATCAGTATTGGCAACTCACGCACGGCTACCGGTTCGGCCAGTAAGCCACCGTCGCTGGCAATCACATACATCGGGCGGCCATCGCTGAGTGCCAAATTAAGGGAGCGGGCATTACAGCCATTGAGCAGCCTTAGTCGCACCCAACCGCGTGGGGTGATTTGCTGCGGATAATGTGCTCCATTGGTAAACATCCGATCGCCAAACCAACCAACAGCCGCCGTCATCACATCTAACTGATAATCAATCTGCCCATCTTTACCCAGTAATTTATCCTGCAAAATAACCGGAATATCGTCTACACCCCACAGCTTTGGCAGAGGAAGTTTCTCGCTCTCACTGTCATCGATCAGGACCAATCCGCCTAAGCCCATGGCCACTTGCTGGCCAGTCTTCCCATGAGTGTGGGGATGGAACCAGCAGGTAGCCGCCGGTTGATCGACACTAAAAACAACCTGCCGGGTTGTGCCGGGTTGAATCAGTGCCTGTGGACCACCGTCCACTTCGCCGGGGATTTCCAGTCCGTGCCAGTGCACCGTGGTCGCTTCTGGTAGGGAATTAGTGATATCAATAGTGACCGGTTTGCCTCGTTGCAAACGGATGGCAGGCCCCAGTAGATTGCCATTATAACCCCAGGTCTGCGTTGCTACGGAGGGTAGCCAGGCCACAGTACCGGTCTGGATATTCAAATTAATTTTGCTATTGGCATCGGGCTGGAGCAGAGGCGGAATAGGCAGTGGTGATAAATCTGCGGCCAAGGCCGCGCGGCTCCATAACGGCAGTGAAGTGGCGGCTCCAAGAGCTGCCGTTAACTTAATAAAATCACGGCGATGCATGGTCGTCTCCATCTTGATAATGAGTGAGTGCCTGCAAGACACAAAAACAGCAGTTTGTGAGCTTAAACCCTCCCCTTACAGGAAGGTCAAGATGTAATCAATCACTTGGTGAGTCAATCCAAATCAGGTAAGTGATTCTGGTGATAAATCTGCTTGCACTAACCTCGCCTGGCAAGGTCCAGGGTGCGGGAGAGTCACCTGCATCGCTAACACCCCTGCGGCTTCAAGTACGAAGGGTATAATAAAATTTACTCTGAACCATCACAGTGTGATAACGTCTGTTAACAATGAACAAGCCTGTTTCCGCTATGAAAAGAACAACGTTAGTTATGCTGCTGCTTACTCTGTGCGGATTTTCATCTGCCAGTTCTGCATTAAGTGAATCCGAAGCAGAAGATCTTGCGGATCTGACTGCGGTATTTGTCTATCTGAAAAATGATTGTGGTTATAACGAATTACCCAATAACGAAATCAAACGGGCTATCGTCTATTTTGCTCAGCAAAATCGCTGGGACCTGCGTAACTATAATAGCTTTAATATGAAAGCGTTGGGCGAAGAGAGTTATCGCGACCTGCGTGGTATTGCTATTCCAGTTCCTACCAAATGCAAGTCTCTGGCCCGTGACTCGTTGAGTTTATTGGCTTACGCGAACTAACAATCCCGCCTTTACCCTTTCAGTCTGAAATTCCACCGTGCAACCTCATCCAGAGTTGGCTATGATGTTGCCCCCATTTTTCATGGCTGTTACTGCGAAGGAGAAGCCCCGAACATGTCACAGAAAGAACTATGGTATGAAACATTGCATGCCAACTTCGGTCAGTATTTTTCAGTAGAAAATGTGCTGTACCACGAGAAAACCGAGCATCAGGATCTGGTGATTTTTGAAAATCCCGTGCTGGGCCGTGTCATGGCACTGGATGGCGTGGTTCAGACGACCGAGCGCGATGAGTTTATCTATCACGAAATGATGACTCATGTGCCTTTACTGGCCCACGGTCAGGTGAAGAAGGTACTTATCATCGGTGGTGGTGATGGTGCCATGCTGCGTGAAGTCAGCCGCCATAAAAATATCGAACAGATTACCATGGTGGAAATTGACGCCGGTGTCGTGGAGTTCTGCCGCCAATATCTGCCGAATCACAGTGCGGGTGCCTATGACGATCCTCGTTTCACATTAGTTATTGATGATGGTGTTAACTTCGTTAACCAGACCACTGAAAAATTCGATGTCATCATCTCCGACTGTACCGATCCCATCGGCCCAGGAGAAATCCTGTTTACCTCAGTTTTCTACCAGGGATGTGCCCGTAGCCTGAACCAAGGCGGCATTTTTGTGGCACAAAACGGCGTATGCTTCCTACAACAGGATGAAGCCGTCGGCAGCCACAATAAGCTTAGCCACTATTTCAGTGATGTCAGTTTTTATCAGGCCGCAATTCCGACCTATTATGGCGGTATTATGACCTTCGCGTGGGCGACTCAAAACCCCTCGCTGCGTCAGCTGGATCTTGCCACGCTACAACAGCGTTTTGCTAAAGCAGGCCTAAACTGCCGCTACTATAACCCAGCCATTCATGTCGGCAGCTTTGCCTTGCCGCAGTATCTGCTGGATGCCTTAACAGCCAAATAAGGAGGTGAACTAAATTGTCCAAGCTTAAACTACACGGCTTCAACAACCTGACCAAAAGCCTGAGTTTTTGTATTTACGATATTTGTTATGCCGAGACCGCAGACGACCGCGATGGCTATATCGCCTACATTGACGAACAGTACAACGCCAACCGCCTGACCGAGATCTTGAGCGAAACCTGCTCGATCATTGGCGCAAATATATTGAATGTCGCACGTCAGGATTACGACCCTCAGGGGGCGAGTGTTACCATTCTGGTCAGCGAAGAACCGGTCGATCCGCGCGATGTTGATACCTCTGAGCACCCCGGCCCGCTGCCAAATGCAGTGGTTGCCCATTTGGACAAGAGCCATATCTGCGTTCATACCTACCCAGAAAGCCACCCTGAAGCGGGGTTATGCACTTTCCGCGCAGATATCGAAGTCTCTACCTGTGGAGTGATTTCACCGCTGAAAGCCCTGAATTACCTTATCCATCAGTTGGAGTCCGACATTGTTACGATGGATTATCGCGTACGGGGCTTTACCCGTGATATCAATGGGATAAAGCATTTTATCGATCATAAGATCAACTCGATTCAGAATTTCATGTCTGACGATATGAAGTCGCTGTATCACATGATGGATGTGAATGTTTATCAAGAAAACATCTTTCATACCAAGATGATGTTGAAAGACTTCGATTTGAAGCATTATCTGTTTAACGCCAAGCCGGAAGAGCTGAGTGCCGCAGAAAGAGAACGTATTACTCGCCTGTTATATAAAGAGATGCAGGAAATTTACTATGGCCGCAATGTGCCAGAAATGTGATACGTTGCCGGTAATACCACTGTATTTATATGTTATTAATCAGTAATAAGTCAGACAAGAAACCAATTAATCGGGCATAACTCTTTTTGCCCGGTTAATACCTCCAACTCAAGGAATGACCCCGCGAATGAACCGCCTCCCCACCCTGTATGGCATTATTGCAATCCTACTTTGGAGCATGAGTGTCGCTTTGACGCGCGGACTATCTGAAACCTTGGGTCCGTTTGGGGCCGGAGCGGCAATTTACAGCGTGAGTGGAGTTTTGGTGTGGTTGGTGGCGGGTAAACCCACGTTACGTGGACAGCATCCAGCTTATCTGTACGGTTGTGGTTTGCTATTTGTGGTGTATATGGTGGCGTTCGCTTTGGCTATTGGTATGGCTAATGACCGTCAGCAGACACTGGAAATTGGCCTGATCAATTACCTGTGGCCGAGTTTAACCTTGCTGTTAGCAGTTCCATTACTTAAGCTGCGCGCCCGTTGGTGGTTATGGCTGGGAGTTGCACTTGCTCTATTCGGTGTAATCTGGGTAGTCAGCGGTGGAAACGGGCTAGATATCAATGTATTGAGCACCAATGTTAGCAGTAACCCTCTGGCCTACAGCCTGGCTCTCATCGCGGCGTTTACCTGGGCGGCTTACTCCAATCTGGTCCGTTTGTACAGCCGTGGGCCAGGGGCGTTGCCGCTGTTTTTACTCGCCTGCGCCCTGTGTTTGTGGGTCATGTTCTTTATGCTGACCCCCGGCAAGTTGCATTTCACCACACGGGCAACGTTTGAACTGTTACTTATGGGAGCCAACACTGCGCTGGCCTATCTGTGTTGGGATATTGCCATGAAAAAGGGCAATGCCACATTAGTGGCTGCTCTGTCCTACTTCACACCACTGCTATCGATATTGATTGCCAGCTTGTGGCTCAATACCCTGCCCTCAGCCGCTTTCTGGCCCGGAGTGGCGATGGTGGTGGTAGGTTCTCTGCTATGCTGGTCTGCCAGCCGCAATCCCCTTCGAACTTGAAGCCGCAGGTAGGCAGCAACGCCAAGTTCTTTGAGTAAATATTTTATTTAGAAGTAATGAAGTTACGATAGCCTTTCAATACCAGCAGAAAGTCCTCTAATCCGCACAGACAGAGGCTTTCTTCATCATAGTAATTCATGCCCTCTTCCATCTCATCGCCGTCGAGATCCAGTTGATTGGCACGCACCATCACTTCTTCCCCATCCAGCCACAAGGTATATTCATGGCCGGTCAACTGCCATTGGCGCTCACTGCCTTTCACTTCCATAGCGGCGGCTTCAATTTGATCGAGTTTTGCCAGGTCGCCCTTAATCTCTTCATTGAGCCAATGGCCGATCACTTCATGTCCCATGGAGAATCTGACCAGCACTTGCCCTGTTAAATCACGCAAGAATTCATAGTCCATAGCATGCCCTCCTGATGCTCTTATAATTATTGTAACCGTATTTAGCCCACCCACTTGGCGCAAGCTCGCAAAGCCGGTAAATACCGCTAAGATTTCACTACCAGACGGTTTGTTTAAAATAGAAACGGGAGGCCATAGGCCTCCCGTCAGATACGTATTATACATCATACCCAAAGTAATTGGGGTTACAGATAGGCGGCAAGCTAACCGCCCTGTCACTCCAAAGACAAAGGGTATAGCTGTTTAGACTGCGGTTTGGAAGATAACACCGTCAGCTTTGTCCGTATATTGGCTCAACTGATCGAAGTTCAGGTAGCGATAAGTATCCTCTGCGGTCTTATCAACCTGAGCCATATAAGTTTGATATTCCTCAGGCGTTGGCAGACGCCCCAGCAGTGATGCAATCGCCGCCAGTTCAGCCGACGCCAGATAGACATTCGCCCCATTCCCCAAGCGATTCGGGAAGTTACGGGTTGACGTAGAAACCACTGTCGCACCATCAGCCACACGAGCCTGGTTACCCATACACAGTGAACAGCCCGGAATCTCAATACGGGCACCACTCTTACCAAAGACGCTGTAGTAGCCCTCTTCGGTTAACTGTGCGGCATCCATTTTGGTCGGAGGTGCAACCCACAAACGTGTTGGCAATTGGCCTTTATGTTGATCCAGCAACTTACCCGCCGCGCGGAAGTGGCCAATGTTGGTCATGCAAGAACCGATAAACACTTCATCGATCTTGCTGTTAGCCACATCAGACAACAAGCGAGCATCATCTGGATCGTTTGGCGCACACAGAATAGGTTGTGTGATATCAGCCAGATCGATTTCGATTACCGCTGCATATTCCGCATCGGCATCGCCTTCCAGTAGATTTGGATTCGCCAGCCAGCTTTCCATACCATTAACCCGGCGCTCCAGCGTACGGCGGTCGCCGTAGCCTTCCGCAATCATCCACTTCAACAAGACGATATTGGATTGCAGGTATTCGGTGATCGGCGCTTTATCCAATTTAATGGTACAACCAGCAGCAGAACGTTCAGCGGAAGCATCGGCCAACTCGAATGCCTGTTCGACTTTCAGCTCTGGCAGGCCTTCAATTTCCAGAATTCGGCCAGAGAAGATGTTCTTCTTGCCTTGCTTCTCAACCGTCAGCAGGCCTTCCTGAATCGCGTAGTAAGGAATTGCATGCACCAGATCACGCAGAGTGATACCCGGCTGCATTTTACCTTTAAAACGCACCAGCACCGATTCAGGCATGTCCAAAGGCATTACACCTGTTGCGGCCGCAAAGGCCACCAAACCAGAACCTGCCGGGAAGGAGATCCCAATCGGGAAGCGAGTATGGGAGTCACCACCGGTACCAACCGTATCTGGCAGCAGCATGCGGTTCAACCACGAGTGGATGATGCCATCACCAGGACGCAGCGATACGCCACCACGGTTCATAATGAAATCAGGCAAAGTATGGTGAGTGGTCACATCAACGGGCTTAGGATAAGCGGCAGTATGACAGAATGACTGCATCACCAAATCAGCGGAGAAGCCCAGACATGCCAAGTCTTTCAGCTCATCACGGGTCATCGGGCCGGTGGTGTCTTGTGAACCGACCGAGGTCATCTTAGGTTCGCAGTATTCGCCTGGGCGCACACCTTCAACGCCACATGCGCGGCCAACCATTTTCTGTGCCAGCGAGAAGCCTGTATTGCTTTTGGCAACTGGCTTCGCCACACGGAATACTTCGCTGACTGGCAGACCCAGCGACTCACGAGCTTTAGTGGTCAAGCCACGGCCAACAATCAGTGGAATACGGCCACCAGCACGGACTTCGTCCAGCAACACGTCAGTTTTCAGCTCGAAGGTCGCGAGTATCTCACCGGTATCATGGCGGCGTACTTCGCCCAGATACGGGAAGATATCAATCACGTCGCCCATGTTTAGATTGGCAACATCCACTTCGATTGGCAAAGCACCGGCATCTTGCATGGTGTTAAAGAAGATCGGGGCAATTTTGCTGCCCAGCACCACGCCACCGCCGCGCTTGTTCGGCACGTAAGGGATGTCGTCGCCCATAAACCACAGCACCGAGTTGGTGGCGGATTTACGGGAAGAACCGGTACCGACCACATCACCGACGTAGGCCAGCGGGAAACCGATTTTGTTCAGTTCTTCGATCTGTTTGATCGGGCCAACGCTACCCGGTTGATCTGGGTGAATGCCTTCACGGGCATTTTTCAGCATCGCCAAGGCATGCAGTGGAATATCAGGGCGCGACCAGGCATCTTGCGCCGGGGACAAATCATCGGTATTGGTTTCACCGGTTACTTTGAATACGGTGACCGTGATTTTTTCGGCCAAAGGCGGTCGGGAGAGATACCATTCGGCATCAGCCCAGGATTGCATCACCTTCCTGGCATGTGGGTTACCCGCTTTGGCTTTTTCTTCCACATCGTAGAAGTTATCAAACATCAGCAAGGTGTGAGATAACGCTTTGCCCGCAATCGGTGCCAGCTGTTCGTTATCTAACGCATCAATCAGCGGATGAATGTTATAACCGCCCTGCATAGTGCCAAGCAGTTCAATCGCTTTTTCAGCGTTAATCAGAGGGGAGTTGGCTTCACCCTTGGCAATCGCCGCCAGGAAACCGGCTTTAACGTAGGCTGCTTCATCAACACCGGGTGGAACACGGTTGATCAGCAGATCTAATAAAAATTCTTCTTCGCCCGCCGGCGGATTTTTTAATGATTCAACCAGCGCGGCCATTTGTGATGCATCTAATGGCTTGGGGACGATACCCTCAGCAGCACGCTCGGCTACGTGCTTACGGTATTCTTCTAGCACGACTCTCTCCTCGCTTTAATTATCATATATTTTCCAGGCTTATCTGTTGTCACCAGCCATCATCACTGATGCAGTAGGTGTAGGTAAGACGCCCAGTTTGCCCAGCCAGCATACCAGTATTTGAACTCAGTGTTAATTCGTTCACATAAAAGCAACATTAAATTTTTGCTGAATCGTTGAGCGCAGTGTAATCACCTGAAGTATTGATAATGGCTCTCAGTTAGCCTCTCACCCTAGGGCAATATCCGCAAAAACACCGCTGTATGATAACCACAGTAAATGAATGGATACCATCTCTCTATGAGAATCTCGTGCTATTGATATGACTTTTAGGGTGATAAATAACGAAGGGAAGATATTGTGGCGATAAATGAAGCAGAAACAGCCGATAACCACTGTTTCTGCTTTGATAAAAGACTCTATGCCCCAAGTATGAAGGGCAATTAGAATTGGGTATTCAAGCTAACAAAATAGGTCCGGCCCGGCTCATTGTAAGTCGCTGCCCCTGCACCCGCGATACCGGCTACGCTCTGGGCATTACCGGCACGGAACTGGCGTTTGTCGAACAGGTTTTCAATCCCAGTGGTGACACTGACATTTTTTGTCACTGTATAGCTAGCACTGAGACCAAAGATGGCATATGGGCTGACTTCATTGCGTGCCGTACCCGTAACCGGCAGACCTTGATAGTCATATTTTTTCGGCTTCTGACGCCCATACCAGGTCACGGTGGATAGCAGTGACAAATCATCAGTTGCCTGCCAGTTCAGTGAACTATTCAAAGTAAACTCCGGCGTGATCGATAAGTAATCGCCGGTACTTTTGTTCTTCGACTCCAGCATATAGGTCAGATTGCTGCTCCACTGTACTGTCTCAGTGAAGGGCACAGTCAGATTACCTTCCAACCCTTCCACCAACGCTTTCGGCACGTTACTCCACTTGAAGATATCGGAATTAGCATAAGCACCGGTACCGCCACTGGCAGTCCCGAGGGAGAGCAAACCCGGCTCGATCTTATTACGATAATCATTACGGAAGTAAGTGATACCGGCAATAATGCCGTCATCGTGGAACTCGAACCCGATCTCTTTGTTTACGCTGGTTTCAGCAGACAGAGAATCATTACCCATCAGGTAGCAACTGCCGCCACCGCCATAGCAACCTTGACCACGGCTATATAACAGATAGTTAGGGTTGGTTTGATAGAGATTTGGCGCTTTATAAGAACGGGCAATACCCATTTTCATGGTGAAGTAATCACCCAGTTCCTGTGACAGATTCAGGCCTGGACTCCAGTTACTTCCCGCGGTGCTGTGATGATCAAAGCGCAGTGCTGGGGTGAGCATGGTGGTATCCGTCAACTCGATATTATCCTCAACAAATACCGAGGCTATCTGCGCCGAGCTACGAGTATTGCGCCCAGTCCCCGTCAAACCGCTGACACTGCCACCCTCACTCGTCGTTTGGGTATTAGAGCTTGGATCGTTCATTTTCTGGTCATTCCATTCCGCCCCCACGGTCAGCACCTGATTAACGCCCAATTCAAATGGCAGGTTAACCTCGGAGTGGGCCAGATAGTTGTCCAGCTTGATAGTACTGAAATATTTATTTGAGAATATGCCTTCTGTACCGCCCGCCAGCCCCTCATTGATTCGTGAGTTGCGCGTATCTTCATACTGAAAATAGGAGGTTGTACTGACGCCGTTATCCCAAAAACCACGGTGTGTTAGCGAGAAATTATCGCGGTACATCACGTTAGTTTCCGCACCGTATAAGCTGCGAACTATGGCATTGCTGTTTGTGTTTTGTGTATCACCGGCATAAATATTTCCCTGGCGGCTATAACCTGCCTCGAATTCCAGAGATTGGCCTTGGGCGAATTCCCAACGCAGTAACCCGTTGATATCTTTATTTCGTACCCCTTCACGGCCGGCCGGCAGTGTACCGGCCTGGTTACCGGTACGGGCAGATTCATGGCCTTGGTTAATATCCCAATCATCAGCATCGGTTTTATTGTATCCACCGTACAAGCGGAAACTGACGGTATCACTTAGCGGCCCCAACAGACTGAAATCGGTACGACGGGTCGCGCCTTCCTCGCTGTGCTGCGGCAGGTTCATGTAGGCGTTCCAGCTACCATGTAGTTCTTTGTCCGGCTGTTTGGTGATGATATTCACTACACCACCGGCTGCACCGTTGCCATAGCGTGCCGCTGACGGCCCGCGTAAAACTTCGATTTTCTCAACCATATTCGCGGGAACCCAGTTGGTATCACCACGGGTATCACGTTCACCACGCCAGCCATAACGCACCGCATTACGGCTGGAGACCGGTATGCCATCAATCATAATCAGCGTATTTTCAGGCCCCATGCCACGAATATCAATTTGCCGATTATTACCACGCTGACCACTGGCAGAGTTACCGGAAAGATTAACACCCGGCATGGTGCGGATAATTTCGGACAGGTCATTCGCGGGTGGCCGTTTGCGGATATCCTCTGCGGTGATAGTTGATGCCCCCAGCGCCTGACGAACTTGCTGTTGAGCGGTCACCACCAGCGTATCACCGGTGGTTGCCGACCCACCGGCCACAGCAGGCTCTTGCTGCGATGTGGTGGCGGTTGTTTGCGCTGTCGCCTGTGTCGCTGCTGTGGACTCAGCTTGATTTGTCGCTTGAGTTTGTGCCCAGAGCGGAGTCGATATGCAAATACCGATCAATGTCGTCAGAGAACGCCGTTGCCATTTTACTTTCATTACACTTTCCCCTGATGCAAAAAAGCCCACAGCAAATATCCGCAGAGTAAAATCTCTGGCAATCTATTCGTTGGGCGATAAAGACGAACAAGATTGATAATTATTTCCATTATCAATTCATCGCGTTAATTGTTACATTTGCATATAGGGAAAAGGTTTGTGCAAACAGCAAATCTGTTTGTCAGAACGTCAATGTTGTCATAATGTCAGTGGAGAGTTCGTCATGTCGACGGTGAAGCAAAACAAATTACGCAATGTCTCTCCTTCATCCAAACCGATTTATCGTGAACAAATTGTGCAACAATCGAATCTGGTTGCCAGTGATTATCAACTGAGCAGCGTGAAATCATTGTCCACTGACCCGGTATTGTTTGGCGACTTTCAAGTATTGCGTCTGAACCCACATCTGATTTTACATACCGCGAATGTCACCAACCTCTGTGATATCAAGACGCAAAACCGGCTTAATCCAGCACTGAAACTGGCTATTGTGGTTAGTGGCAGCGCGCATATCTCATTCGGCGGTCAACAGTTGCATTTGCAGGAAAAAGGCGATGCCTCGCTGGTCTCATTAACTGAAAGCACCCTGTTTACTCGCCACGGTAAAAACAACAGTCACGAGCGCACGTTAACACTGACTTTTGACCGTGAATGGCTGTATGGCGATTTGCTGCCACAAGCCGGCGCATGGGATACGTTGTATAACTTTACCCAACAGCATCTGGCGATTCATTTATGGCGTCCATCAGTTCACTCGCAAGCCATTGCTCAGAAAATAGCGAGCGCCCCACCCTTTTCAACGCCGCTGGAGCGGTTGCAATGGGAAACACAATGTATTGGGCTGATCATTGAAGCGTTCAGTTCACTGGAGCAGCAAGCCCAGCAGCAAAATAAAATATCATTACGTGGGTTGAACCGGGTTCAGCAGGTACGTGACTGGCTGGAAAGTGGTGAGGCTGACCACCTATCGATGAGTGAATTAGCCGGTCTGGTGAATATGAGCCAGAGTACCTTGCAGCGACGTTTTCGTGAAAGTTACCACATTACGGTATTTGAATATCTGCGCCATTGTCGTTTAAAGCGGGCCATGCTGGCATTACAGAAAGAAGGAGTCAGTATCGATCAAGCCGCCGCCATTGCTGGTTATACCAGCCCTGCCAACTTTGCCACCGCACTGCGGCGGACCTTTCATATCTCGCCCAGTCAACTACGGGCGGGATCGATTTTTGATCGATAAAAAATGCCTGAGTGATAAAAACCTTTAAACAAAAAAACGGCCCCTGTTAAGGAGCCGCTTCATTATCTTGCTGTATTAGCGAAAATTATTTCTTTTTCGCTTTCGGGTTAGGCAAGTCGGTAATGCTACCTTCGTAGATTTCCGCGGCCAGACCGACAGATTCATGCAAGGTAGGGTGAGCATGGATGGTCAACGCGATATCTTCCGCATCACAACCCATCTCGATCGCCAGACCGATTTCACCTAACAGTTCACCACCGTTAGTCCCAACAATGGCACCACCGATGATACGGTGAGTTTCTTTGTCGAAGATAAGTTTAGTCATACCGTCTGCGCAATCTGAAGCGATAGCACGGCCCGATGCCGCCCACGGGAAGGTGGAGGTCTCAAAGCTGATGCCTTTTTCTTTCGCTTCTTTCTCGGTCAGACCCACCCATGCGACTTCAGGTTCAGTGTACGCAATAGATGGAATGACTTTCGGATCGAAGTAATGTTTCAGGCCGGAGATAACTTCAGCAGCAACATGACCTTCGTGCACACCTTTATGTGCCAGCATTGGCTGACCCACGATGTCACCGATAGCAAAGATATGCGGCACGTTGGTACGCAGTTGTTTATCAACGTGGATAAAGCCACGCTCATCAACTTCTACACCAGCCTGACCGGCATCCAGCAATTTGCCGTTAGGTACACGGCCGATAGCCACCAGAACGGCATCATAGCGCTGTGGTTCTGCTGGCGCTTTTTTGCCTTCCATCGTGACATAGATACCGTCTTCTTTGGCTTCTACCGCCGTCACTTTGGTTTCCAGCATCAGGTTGAACTGCTTACTGATGCGCTTGGTAAAAACTTTCACCACGTCTTTATCAGCAGCCGGAATAACCTGGTCAGCCATTTCTACCACATCAATTTTCGAGCCCAGCGCATGGTAAACCGTACCCATTTCCAGACCGATGATGCCACCGCCCATAACCAGCAGACGTTCAGGAACGCTTTTCAGTGCCAGTGCATCAGTTGAGTCCCAAACACGTGGGTCTTCATGAGGAATAAATGGCAGTTGGATTGGGCGAGAACCGGCCGCGATAATCGCGTTATCGAAGGTAATGGTAGTTGGGCCATTTTCGCCTTCAACCACTAAGGTGTTCGCGCCAGTAAATTTACCAAAACCATTAACCACTTTGACTTTACGGCCTTTAGCCATACCTGCCAAACCACCGGTTAACTGATTGATAACTTTCTCTTTCCAGACACGGACTTTATCAATGTCAGTTTTAGGCTCACCAAAAACGATACCGTGTTCAGCCAGCGCCTTAGCTTCTTCGATAACTTTGGCAACGTGCAACAATGCCTTGGAAGGGATACAACCCACATTCAGGCAAACACCACCCAAAGTAGAGTAACGCTCAACCAGAATGGTTTCCAAACCTAAATCCGCGCAACGAAAAGCAGCAGAGTACCCTGCTGGACCTGCCCCAAGTACCACGACCTGAGTTTTAATTTCAGTACTCATCATGACCTCTTAATTGTTTGTCCGGCGGGTCAGACATCATTTTGAAATCTATCGAATATATTAGGCTAATTAATTTCATAACGCCCTTCATCCACCGGGACGCTTGCACCGCGAGCAGTTTACAGAATTGTTAATAATCTGAAAAGCAACATCGAGTGACGAGTGTCTCAACAACCCTAATCTATATAAAAACAAGGCCGGCACGAAGCCGGCCTTGGCGATTACATCACCAAACGGCGAATATCAGCCATAATGGTCGCGATATAGGCTGCGAAGCGAGCACCTGCTGCGCCATCGATCACACGGTGGTCGAAGGACAGAGACAGAGGCAGCATCAGACGTGGCGCAAACTCTTTACCATTCCAGACTGGCTTCATGGATGATTTAGACACACCCAAGATAGCCACTTCTGGCGCATTGACGATTGGCGTAAACGCCGTCCCGCCGATGCCGCCCAGGCTGGAGATAGTGAAACAACCGCCTTGCATGTCAGATGCAGTCAATTTGCCATCACGCGCTTTCTTGGAAATAACAGCCAGCTCGCGAGACAACTCGACAATACCTTTTTTGTTCACATCACGGAATACTGGAACAACCAGACCGTTAGGGGTATCAACCGCCACACCGATATTGATGTATTTCTTCAATGTCAGTTTCTGACCATCTTCAGAAATCGAGCTGTTGAAACGTGGGAACTCTTCCAACGCCTTAGCAGCCGCCTTCATCAGGAACACCAGCGGGGTGATTTTCAGATCTTGTTTTTTCTTCTCAGCTTCGATGTTCTGTTGCTTACGGAACACTTCAACTTCAGTGATATCCGCTTCATCGAATTGGGTCACATGAGGGATAGTGACCCAGTTACGGCTCAGGTTCGCACCAGAGATTTTCTGGATACGGCCTAATTCAACTTCTTCAATCTCACCGAACTTGCTGAAATCAACTTTCGGCCAAGGCAACATACCTGGCAGACCGCCGCCAGTGGCAGCAGGGGCTGTTTCAGCACGTTTGACCGCATCTTTCACGTAGGCCTGAACGTCTTCGCGCAGGATACGACCTTTACGACCGGTACCTTTCACTTTCGCCAGGTTTACGCCAAATTCACGCGCTAAACGACGGATAACCGGCGTGGCATGCACGTAAGCGTCATTCTCAGCAAACTCGCCTTTGCTCTCAGCTTTCGCGCCAGGAGCGGTGGCCGCTTTAGCCGGTGCCGCAGCAGCAGGAGCCGCTGGCTGGGCAGGTGCAACAGCAGGGGCTGCGCCTTCCACTTCGAACACCATGATAAGCGAGCCGGTTTTAACTTTGTCGCCAGTGCTGATTTTGATCTCTTTAACGGTACCGGCAAATGGTGCTGGCACTTCCATTGAGGCTTTATCGCCTTCAACGGTGATCAGTGATTGTTCAGCGGCAACTTTATCACCCACTTTAACCATCACTTCTGTGACTTCAACTTCATCGCCACCGATGTCTGGCACTTCGACATTTTTTGCTGCTGAGGAGGCCGGTGCAGCAGCAGCTGCGGCCGGAGCTGACTCAGTTGCCGCGGCGGGTGCCGCAGCACCTGCCACTTCAAATATCATGATAGGAGAACCGGTGCTGACTTTATCGCCAGTGCTGATTTTGATCTCTTTAACGGTACCGGCGAATGGCGCTGGCACTTCCATAGAGGCTTTATCGCCCTCTACAGTGATCAGAGATTGTTCAGCGGCAACAGTATCGCCCACTTTCACTAGTATTTCAGTCACTTCAACTTCGTCGCTGCCGATATCTGGCACTTCAACATTTTTTACCGCAGATGCCGCTGGCGCCGCTGCCTGAGCAGGGGCTGCTGGCTTTTCTTCGGCTGCTGCAGGCGCCGCAGCGGCACCTGTTGCTTCGAAGATCATCATCAGTTTGCCGGTCGCGACAGTATCGCCAACTGCAATTTTGATTTCTTTAACTACGCCCGCCTGCGGTGATGGGACTTCCATGGAAGCTTTATCACCTTCAACGGTGATAAGCGACTGTTCCGCTTCAACGGTATCGCCTACTTTCACCATAATTTCGGTGACTTCCACTTCATCTGCACCGATGTCTGGTACGTTAATTTCAATAGCCATTTGTTCTTTACCTCTTATGCCAGACGCGGGTTAACTTTATCGGCGTCGATACCAAACTTAGTAATTGCTTGTGCAACTACGCTGGCGTCGATGTCACCGCGTTTAGCCAATTCACCCAGAGCTGCAACCACAACGTAAGAAGCATCAACTTCGAAGTGGTGACGCAGGTTCTCACGGCTGTCAGAGCGGCCGAAACCATCTGTACCCAGCACGCGGAACTCGCTGGCAGGAATGAAGTTACGAATTTGTTCAGCGAACAACTTCATGTAGTCAGTAGAAGCAACCGCTGGCGCGTCGTTCATGACTTGAGCCACATAAGGAACACGTGGCGTTTCTGTTGGGTGCAGCATGTTCCAACGCTCACAATCCTGACCATCACGGGCCAGTTCAGTGAAGGATGTTACGCTGTACACATCAGAACCAACACCGTAGTCGTTAGCCAGAATCTGAGCCGCTTCGCGAACGTGACGCAGGATTGCACCTGAACTCATCAACTGCACTTTGCCTTTGCTACCTGCAACAGTTTCCAGTTTGTAGATACCTTTACGGATACCTTCTTCTGCGCCCTGTGGCATTGCTGGCATGTGGTAGTTTTCGTTCAGCGTGGTCAGGTAGTAATAGACGTTTTCCTGCGCTTCACCGTACATACGCTCCAGACCGTCATGCATGATGACAGCAACTTCATAAGCATAGGCCGGATCGTAAGAGATACAGTTCGGGATGGTCAGTGACTGAATGTGGCTATGACCATCTTCATGTTGCAGACCTTCGCCATTCAGAGTAGTACGACCTGAAGTACCACCGATCAGGAAGCCACGCGCCTGTTGGTCACCCGCAGCCCAGCACAGGTCACCGATACGTTGGAAACCGAACATGGAGTAGTAGATGTAGAACGGGATCATTGGCAGATCATTGGTGCTGTATGAGGTCGCAGCAGCCAGCCATGAAGAGGCAGCACCCAGTTCGTTGATCCCTTCTTGCAGGATCTGGCCTTTTTCGTCTTCTTTGTAGTAAGCAACCTGCTCACGGTCTTGCGGGGTGTACTGCTGACCATTCGGGCTGTAAATACCAATCTGACGGAACAGACCTTCCATACCAAAAGTACGCGCTTCGTCAGCAATGATTGGAACAATTCTGTCTTTGATAGACTTGTTCTTCAGCATCACGTTCAGCACACGCACGAAGGCGATAGTGGTAGAGATCTCTTTGTTCTGCTCTTCCAGCAAGGAGCTGAAATCTGACAACGCAGGGATTTCCAGCTTCTCGGTGAACTTAGGCATGCGGGTTGGCACATAGCCTTCCAGCGCCTGACGACGTTCATGCAGATATTTGTGCTCTTCGGAATCTTTCTCGAAGGTGATGTAAGGCAGTTTTTCGATATCAGCATCGGCAACTGGCACATTGAAACGATCGCGGAAGTGGTGAACCCCTTCCATGTTCATTTTCTTCACCTGGTGAGCAATATTTTTGCCTTCTGCTGTTTCGCCCATGCCGTAACCTTTAATGGTGTGGGCCAGGATAACAGTTGGTTTACCGGTGGTTTCTTGTGCTTTCTTCAGTGCGGCAAAGACTTTCTTCGGATCATGACCACCACGGTTCAGAGACCAGATCTCGTCGTCGCTCATGTCTTTCACTAATGCAGCAGTTTCTGGGAAACGGCCAAAGAAGTGTTCGCGGACATAGGCGCCGTCTTTGGATTTAAAGGTCTGGTAGTCGCCATCCAGGGTTTCGTTCATCAGTTGGATCAGTTTACCGCTGGTATCTTTACGCAGCAGCTCATCCCAACGACTACCCCAAATCACTTTCAGAACCTGCCAGCCAGCACCATTGAAGATGCCATCCAGCTCATTGATAATCTTGCCGTTACCGGTAACCGGGCCATCCAGGCGCTGCAAGTTACAGTTGATAACGAAGACCAGGTTATCCAGTTTTTCACGGGTCGCGATGGTGATCGCACCTTTGGATTCTGGCTCATCCATCTCGCCGTCGCCCAAGAAGGCGTACACGGTCTGTGCTGCAGTGTCTTTCAGACCACGGTGATGGAGGTATTTCAGGAACTTGGCCTGATAGATTGCACTGATTGGGCCAAGGCCCATCGATACCGTTGGGAACTGCCAGAATTCAGGCATCAGTTTCGGATGCGGGTAAGAAGACAGACCCTTACCATCGACTTCCTGACGGAAGTTATCCATTTGCTCTTGAGTCAGGCGGCCTTCAAGGAAAGCACGCGCGTAAACACCTGGAGAAATGTGGCCCTGGAAGTAAACCAGATCGCCGCCGTCTTTTTGGTTACGAGCACGGAAGAAGTGGTTGAAGCAAACCTCGTAGAAGGTAGCGGAAGACTGGAAGGATGCCATGTGGCCGCCCAAATCCAGATCTTTCTTCGACGCACGCAACACGGTCATCACAGCATTCCAACGGATAGCGCTGCGAATACGACGCTCAAGCTCCAGGTTGCCAGGGTAAGCGGGTTCGTCTTCTACCGCGATGGTGTTGATGTAATCACGGTTGGCAGAACCTGCCGCAACGCTCACACCACCTTTACGGGCTTCGCCCAAAACCTGATCAATCAGATACTGAGCACGCTCAACACCCTCTTCACGGATGACCGATTCGATCGCCTGTAGCCAGTCGCGGGTTTCGATCGGATCCACGTCATTATTTAAACGTTCTGACATGGTGGTATTCCTTATCTGTTTCTAATGGTTTATTTGGAGCCTATCTTCCTGTGCTTTAACCCCAGGCTAAAGCACGTGCCCTGGTGAAAACACCGGAAGATAGGCCCATCAGTTTGTCCCCGTCATACTTCAAGCTGTAGAGGCGTTGGCTGTACTCTCTCACCCCAGTCACTTACTCAAGTAAGCTCCTGGGGATTAATGAGTCTCTTTGAGACTCACCCTACGGGCTAGCATAAATGCTGTTCAAATCGACCTACGACCGATTTGTCATTCCCTTGCCGCCTACCTACAACTCGAATTATTTTGGGTATAGTTGCCGCTAATAATTCTCAAATGAGAATAACTACCCAATGAAATTGAAGTTACCGTGCCGCTGCCAGAGAACGAATCTCGATAAGCTGACCCAAGTCAGTGATTCGGGTGAGTTCACGCAGCTAACAACCCTGTAGCTTCAAGTACAAAGGGTACAAAACGAGTTATTGAGGTCTTGCAGAGGCGCAACCTGAATGATTCGTTTCTAGTCCTTGCGCTGTTGGAGCCGACGCAAAGATCGCTCACGGCGACTGTGCTCCCGACTAAGATCCAACAGAATTTCCTCGATAAACGCCAAGTGACGGTGTGAAGCTTCGCGGGCTTTCTCTGGCTCGCGTGCCACAATCGCCTCAAAAATCCCGGCGCGGTGACTGCTCACCGTTGCCAGCATTTCGCGGCGCGAGTAAAGCAATTCAAAGTTCTGTCTTACGTTTTGTTCCAGCATCGGCCCCATGCAACGCAGTAAATGCAGCAAAACCACATTATGCGCAGCCTCTGTGACAGCCACTTGATACTGCATAACGGCATCTGCCTCAGCATCTAAATCGCCGTTATCCTGCGCTTGCTGAATAACAGTATGGCATTCACGGATACGTTGCAGATCTTCATCAGTGCCGCGCAATGCTGCATAATAGGCAGCAACACCTTCGAGGGCATGACGGGTTTCTAACAGATCGAATTGTGATTCTGGATGGTCAGCCAGTAGCTCTGCTAGCGGATCGCTAAAGCTTTGCCACAGATTGGTTTGCACGAAAGTCCCGCCCCCCTGACGACGCAACAGCAGTCCCTTAGCTTCTAAGCGCTGAATTGCTTCTCGCAAAGAAGGCCGGGAAACATCAAATTGCTTCGCCAACTCGCGTTCAGGCAGTAATTTCTCCCCCGGACGCAGCGTCCCTTCCAAGATCAGGTATTCGAGCTGCTGCTCGATGACATCTGATAATTTGGGCTGACGTATTTTGTTGTAGGCCATAATTTGTTGTAAGTCGCGCTGTAAGCCGTATTGAGTGAATCGTCTCTGCGAGTAGCGCGGAGTCAATTGGTAATACCAATTTCAAAAACGTGACGATAAAGTAACAAAGTATTCACTAGCTGTCCATACGGACCTTGACCAAAATCATGAAACCCAGCACATTTTAACAACTTCACTGATAAAGCAATGCAAAGTGATAACGTAGCAGTGGTAATACCATTACCTGGCAGCCTCGGGTTTTAACTTTTATGAAACGGGTAATTAGGCAAGCTGAAGCGTTAAAGTG
>NZ_JAZGQA010000499.1:0-480 GCF_048593855.1 Yersinia sp. 2542 StPb PI | reverse complement strand
ATCCATAATAATGGCAATGTAATACAGTCTGGAAGTAAGTAACAATCAAGATCGATAAAAGACAACGTAATCAGCGACCAAATTAAAAGTAAACAGGCAACTGTTGAATAATCGCTTTCAGCCCAAAAGGCAACAAGTAAGGTTAAAATAGCCGTCAGTAACTCTACAATTAGATAACGAGGATTAATTCTCTGCTGGCAGCACCGGGATCTACCACGTAATAATAACCAACTGACTACGGGAATATTGTACCTAATAAGTAACTGGCTATTGCAACTTGGGCAAAATGATTTTGGAAAACATAAATTAATGTTGTCTTTGAGGCTATTATCCTTAATTCCTCGACTAACGCCCTTATGTTTGGGCGCAGTAGCAGAAAGCATAATTGGCAGGCGATAGATAACAACATTCAAAAAACTCCCTATGCATAGCCCAACAACAGTATAAAATAAAACACCGACCAGACTATAAGTATCAATC
>NZ_JAZGQA010000498.1:0-488 GCF_048593855.1 Yersinia sp. 2542 StPb PI | reverse complement strand
GCGGTAACATATGCCTTACGGCTTGTATTGTTAATTAGAACAACCTTACTGTAATATAATGAATTAGATGGTGAAACTAATAACTTAGAATCACCGACATTTACGTCAATAGAGGTATACAAGAACCATTGACTTGTAAAACTGTGCGACCAATAATATTGAGCTGTAATTACATTTGCAGCACCATCATTAGTGATCATTACATTTCGACGACTTTCAGGAATAATCGGTGTGCTGCGATAAAGAACCTCGGTACTTGAGTTAGGAGCAACCTCAGTTGGCACCCTGGCTCGGGCTTGTGCTGCGGTCAAAGTTAAATTCTCGGTATCAGCCTCAGTTAAGTTTTTAACGTCTACTTCATTTGAATCGGTATTGATAGTGATAGTTACCTTGTTCATATTTTACATCCTCTTTTTATGCCAACCATAGTGTTGGTGCCAGAAGAATACTCAACATGTTACTCATTAAAAAATCAATATTAGGTTAAA
>NZ_JAZGQA010000497.1:0-491 GCF_048593855.1 Yersinia sp. 2542 StPb PI | reverse complement strand
ACTTGACTACTATGGTGGTGACGACCCGGATGAGTGGTTTTCAGGCGAACGCTGGTATTATGGGCAATTATAGTGACCTCGCCATTTAGCGATATAAATGCAAGAGTAACTGAGTACATCTGGAAACTCACCAGACATACTGTCATTACTAGGTTTATCAATTGTCTTAGCAGATGTGTAGCCAATGAAAAAAAAGCTTCGCCAACGTAACCAAGCTTGGATCTCACTGCAATTGCGACGTGCACAAAAAGAAGGAATGCCGTTAAGTTTCTTTATTAACTTTCCTTCAATACGCGCAGTTGCATGTAATGGTGAGCGCCTTAAACGACGTGGTCGTCTCAAGCCGGACTGGGATCGCGCATTGTTTCATCCGGGTTGGGGGGAAGTGCCGATTGTTGGGCCAAAAGGAACAGTTTACTGGTTTGAGGGATTTGATAAGGAGCAACTTCCTGTTGAATTGGAGCCGCTGTGGGAAGATACCTGACTGTATT
>NZ_JAZGQA010000496.1:0-493 GCF_048593855.1 Yersinia sp. 2542 StPb PI | reverse complement strand
ACTATTTTAATCACAATTATAACTTAGCGATTACATTTACTTTTCTTTGAACCTCGTTAAAAGTAGTATGCCTAACTCTGGCACACACCATTTTTAGTTTAGAATTCAACTCCAGAGAAATAAGTTGTTTTGGGTCATCATCAAGAATATTTCTATTCTGATCCAGGAAAGCATACATGTGATTAATCTGCTCAAACTGTCCTCTAAAAACGCCAAACTCATCAGTGTTCAATTTTTTCAGAACTGAAAAATCGTTTACACACTGATTGCTTGTATTGTTCTTAATAATGGTAGCCGTTTGCTTTTCTGATTCGGTTTTATCTTTTGTCGCGCATCCTCCTAAAAATGTACTGACCATCAATATCACTATTGCTACTGATTTCATAAAATTCCCTTATAAAAAATCACTGATTATCTGTTCACTAATTATTATTTTATGCCACTGTATTTCAACCCTGAGCATCAATAAATTAAATTGATGACGACGTTATAC
>NZ_JAZGQA010000495.1:0-498 GCF_048593855.1 Yersinia sp. 2542 StPb PI | reverse complement strand
GTTAGCAGTATCGAATATATAAAAAAAGCAATTGAAAAGTTTCCTGGAAGAAGTTTCTTGGTTTTTTCTGATGATATCGATTGGTGTAAAGAGGAATTACATGATGTTAGTTCAGTTGAGTATTTTTCTGGAAAATCAGCGATCGAGGATTTTATTGGGTTAATGTACTGTCAAGATTATATTTTGAGTGGAAGCACTTTTAGTTGGTGGGCGGCCATTCTTAATAGAAATGAATCAACTAAAGTTATTATTCCAAAGTCAGATGCACAGTTCATGTCTGAGCAATCTAATAATATAATTGGTTGGGACTATGAAAGAGTGTAGAAGTATTTGTATTATACAAAATTCAATAAAAACTGTTGTTGTATTTAGATTGTCGTATATTAAAGAGTTAATGCATCGTGGGTATAAGGTGTACTGTATTGCACCAGATGATGACCACGAATCAGTTGATTTACTTAAGCAGTATGGTGTTGTAGTTATTACTACAGAAAATAA
>NZ_JAZGQA010000494.1:0-501 GCF_048593855.1 Yersinia sp. 2542 StPb PI | reverse complement strand
ATATTGAAGAAATTCATTGTCGTAGCAAAAAAAATAAATACACCTGAGGCGTATAAAATATTTAAGTATGAGTTTGAAACTACAGTGCTAATTTCATCAGGCAATGCATTGTCATAATGGATATCAGCAATATTACGTGCTGAAAGCTGAATGAATTCTTCTGGACTAAAAGGGGCTCCTGGAAGCTGTGGTGCGTGCTGAATAACGTGAGAGTTTAGTTGCTCTGGGGTGGGGCTGATCCCAGATTTCATCGTGATAAAAGCGTAGGCATGGGTATCATACCAATCATGTCTTTTATCGTGGTAGCCATCTAATATTTCAGGAGAGAATGCGATAACTGCAGTCGTTTTAAAACGGCTGGATGGATTAAATTCAACAACATCTTTAATAAGAAATTGGCCTTTATCACCTAACGTTATGACATGCCCTTGAGGATTATCCAGATGAAGATATTGTCGGTTAAACTCTGGGGTAATGATAATTTCATTCTGCGCCAGATAG
>NZ_JAZGQA010000493.1:0-510 GCF_048593855.1 Yersinia sp. 2542 StPb PI | reverse complement strand
GCCATACATCCGCTGCAATACCGTAACTTGTTTCTTTTTAATATGAAGAAAGTTATTTAATTGATAATGTTTATCCTTACCATCAAGACCAAATGATAATGAGATAAAATACTCATCTGTTGCAAAGTTTGACATGGAAATATCTCTTATCTTTTGTCTATCATTGATTGCTACCACTGAATTGTTTAACATCGAATCAAAGAAAGTTTCAACATTACCCCAGCCAGTTGCTGGTTTGGATAATATAACCCTGACAATATCTTCTTCACTAAGAGTATTCATAAGCATTGCCTGAACGAGCTTGGCATGTTGTATTTCAAGCGTATTTATATTAACTAATAATACGTTGTCATTTCTAGTACAGATCAGTGGTGTCAGTTGTAAAAGTAACTTATTACTATTATGGGGTAAAAAAACAGCTAAATCATCATTGGAATTAGTATTCTTTGGCCTAAGTGTTGAACCAGTATAGATATTATACTTGTTATTTTCGCAACAATCACGTTTAAT
>NZ_JAZGQA010000492.1:0-516 GCF_048593855.1 Yersinia sp. 2542 StPb PI | reverse complement strand
AAAGGTTTCTTTTATCACATATTAAACGTTAAGGAAGATAATTATGTATCCTAAGATAAATATAAGCAGGCTGTTATGTGATAAAACGCGGGTGAGATATTTAATAACATTGTTGATAATGTTTTTACTAATGATGCCACCATTTTCTTCTGCCGAAAATCGCCCCGATTTTGTTTGTGGTAAATTTAATGGTCATGTAATGGAAGTGCCGAATAGCTATGTTTTTTACTGGACAGAATATAGCGGTACCAGCGCCTGGGGCTACAGTTTTACTGAAAATACAAAAGGGTGTGATACCGATTTCGTAGCATTACCGATGATAATAAATTGGCCGGATATGCAACCTGGTGATAAATCACTATGGTATAAGAAAAAAGAAAATTTTGGTGGAATAAGAGTAAGTATTCACCCGTTAAAACGACCTGACACCGATATGAATTATAAGCGTGATGATTATCTTGAAAAACAAAATAATAAAGTATTTGAACCTGTGGTTGATCTTGATGAATTAGAATT
>NZ_JAZGQA010000491.1:0-560 GCF_048593855.1 Yersinia sp. 2542 StPb PI | reverse complement strand
CCAGTGCGGACTTATGTCTTTCTCTTTCAAAATACTATTGAATGATGTGCTATACCAACAGTCAGAAGACTCAGTAATAAGGGTTTACCGTTCTATTCCCTCACTGATAAAAAATATGGATGGGAAACTCAAGCTGATGCTACTTGACATTACTGGATTCAAACATAGTGAAGTTCATGATCTATTAATTAAAATAAAGTCAGCCCACAATGTAGGGATTATTTTATTTTGTGACAACTACTCTGATCTGTCTAACCTCCCTAATATATATCATGCAGTCATATACAGAAAAAGTAATATTCCTTACATCAAAAAAACAATAGGGACAATATGTCACAACCGCTATGACGGTCATTTCATACCGCTTGATGACGATAATCTGGTTAAAAATAAATTAACTAAACGAGAAAATGAAACATTACAATGTATTATATCAGGTTTAAATTCTGTTCAGATTTCAAAGAAGTTATCACTCAGTTATAAAACCGTCAGTGGCTATCGTCGTAGTATCTGTAGAAAATATGGCATTAACAACTTAAATGTTTATTATTTAAAATATA
>NZ_JAZGQA010000490.1:0-566 GCF_048593855.1 Yersinia sp. 2542 StPb PI | reverse complement strand
CACCTTAGACATTTACTGATTTTACCTATTCTATTGATTTAATTTGTTAATCTTACAAGTTTATCATATCAATGATCATATCAATGATCATATCAATGATCATATCAATGATCAATTAAATAGATCGATACGATCGAATTTATCGATTTAAGTGGTATGTTGGATTTATATCAATCAAATCAATGAGTAAAAATACTCTTGATTCTAAAGGTCGGTTTTTTTTGTTATCAGGTGATAAAACTGGGGGGCGAGTGCGTGACGTGTGATTTTCGTATGACTAACTATTTGAATAGTAATCATTAGCAATAAATCATCATTATTAGCAGTATGAAGCCTATCGTTACTTACAGTTTCATAGATGCGGGGTGATTCAATTGTTGAAAGTTAACTGTATGGCAAGGCTTAGAGAGAGGCCGTGAGGTATGTGTTTTAAACAATCGAATAGTTGGTTCAATAGTAGTATTTCACAACAATTGTATGGTTGATCTAATGTTTGCTTTGTCTCATAACATTGTTCATATGTTGTTTTTGTAATGGTTCAATGGTTGATCACTATTCTTATAAAT
>NZ_JAZGQA010000048.1:0-26410 GCF_048593855.1 Yersinia sp. 2542 StPb PI | reverse complement strand
ATAGAATAAATTATCTCGCTTTGCTGTCTGGGAAGTTCTGATATCGTGGCTCATTCATTGAATGTATTGAACTGGCGTGCTTTGGCTCCTGGTATGGCGTCGCAAGAGCACTGGCTTGCCTGGGCACAGGAGGAGGCACTCCCGGCGACATGGCAAGGGGATTTACCCAAGTCATCGCATATCCCTATGATGTCCGCTAGAAGAATGAGTACAGGCAGCCGACTAGCCGTTGAAGCGGGGCTTTCGTTACTAGAGGAAGACACGGCTGATATGGCGATATTTACCAGTCGCCATGGGGAATTAGAGCGCACTTATAAAATATTGCAATCCCTCCATCAGCAGCAGAATATTTCGCCAACAGATTTTGCTATGTCAGTGCATAATACTGCCTCCGGCTGGTTAACTATCATGGCGAGCAATACCATGCCAGTGACGTCTCTTGCCGCAGGCATAGATAGTTTTCAACAAGGTATAGTCGAAGCTATGGGGATGCTGGCTTGCGGCGCTGAGCGTGTGTTATTGGTCGATTTCGATGGAGTAATGCCTGATTTTTATCATTCTCAGACTTCTCCAATAGGGTTGCCCTATGCCTTGGCATTAGTGTTAACCACCGGCGATGATTTACAGTGTGAACGTATTTCTAAGATTGATGTTAATAATTCTGAATTGCCTCAGGGTCTTAGCTTTTTACGTAATTGGTTGAGCAAAAAGGGTTCTTTCGTTATACAAGGCCAGCATAATAATTGGCACTGGAGTCAGTGATGGACAGCTCTCTTGCAGTACAAACTGCACCCCAACATTCTTCTTTGCTAAATCGGTTATGGCGAGTGGCTGCAACCGGTTTTTGTTTTGCACTTTTTGGCCTGGGTGGGCTGTTATTATCTATTCTATGGTTTACCTCTCTGCGCCTAATTGTTCGCTCTGAAGTAGTGCGTAACCAGATCACTCAGCAAAGTATTCGTTATAGTTTTCAACTGTTTTTGCGTATTGCTAAATTTCTGGGTGTTTTTGATTATCAAATAGAAAATAATGAGCTGTTTTGTGAGGACTCGGGGTGTCTGATTGTTGCTAACCATCCTAGCTTATTAGATTATGTGCTGTTGGCAGCACACATGCCAAGATGTGATTGTATTGTCAAAGAAGCATTGTTAAATAACATATTTGTTTCCGGTGTGATTAAATCCGCAGGATACTTAGTTAATGCTGAATCAGATAAATTATTAGCACACTGTAAAGCGCGTTTAGGCCGAGGGGGAAGTATCCTTATATTTCCTGAAGGGACCAGAACAACCGCAGGTTGTGCCCTGAATTTGCAACGAGGGGCGGCGAATATCGCGCTACATAGTGGGTGTGATATTCGCGTAGTATATATTGATTGCAACCCACCAATGCTGACGAAAGAACTAAAATGGTATAATATACCGCCGGTAAAACCTCAATTTAATATTATTGTTCAAAATAAAATCAATAGTAATGACTTTATTCAAGATAGCGATTTATCGTTAGCACTTGCTGCACGACGACTTACTAAACATTTAACCTGCGCATTAATGCCTGAATCTAAGAGAAAGAGTTAATGGAATTACTAAGTTGTGAGATTAAACAGCTAATTATTGATGCCCTAAATCTGGAAGGTATGTCGGTGGATGATATTGACTCACAGGCTGCATTATTTGGTGACGGTTTAGGTTTAGATTCAATCGATGCGCTAGAACTGGGATTAGCACTCAAAAACCGATATAGCGTTGTACTCTCTGCTGAGAGTGAAGATATGCGTCAGCACTTTTATTCGGTAGAAACGCTCGCGAAATTTATTTCTCAACAGCGTAACTAACAGGATATTGTCATAATGGAAAAACAAGAAATTTATCAGCAAATTACAGCTCTTCTGGTTAAGCTTTTTGAAATTGATGAAGCTGACATCAAACCAGAATCACGGCTTTATGAAGAGTTAGAGCTAGACAGTATTGATGCTGTCGATCTGGTTGTACATTTGCAGAAAGTGACGGGTAAAAAAATAATGCCGGAAATGTTCAAATCCGTTCGAACGGTTCAAGATATTGTCGATGCCGTCGATAATTTATTAAACACCAAGTCGTAAATGGTGAAATCAGGTGACAGCTAATCAGCGTAATTTATTCATTGGTCGCCTGACTGTTTTGCTCAAAATCCTCACCGTTATTGCACTTACAGCCTACCCACTGGCGGTATGGTTTGGTTTGTCGCGCTGGGGAATGCAGGTATTAGCGCCAATATTGTTATTAATGTTTACATTGCGCCTCGTTACCGTGCGCAGCAAAATTAAGCAACAACTTTGGTTAGGTAAAGCGCTGGCGCTTGCTGGCATTATTCTGTCTTTGGCAAGCTGGGGTTTAGGCAAGGCGCAGTGGTTGTTGTTTTATCCTGTCGTGGTAAACATCATTTTACTGATGCTGTTTTCCTATTCTTTATTTCGCCCCCCACCCATCATTGAAAGATTGGCAAGGCTGTCCGAGCCTGAATTATCTTCCCGAGCGGTGGCTTATACCCGAAAGGTGACACAGGTATGGTGCGGATTTTTTGCAGTAAATGGCACCATTGCTCTGGCGACCTGTTTATACGGCAATATGCATATATGGGCTTTATATAACGGTGGCTTGAGCTATTTACTTATTGGTTCTTTGATGGGTCTGGAATGGATAATCAGGAAAAGGGTTCAACAGCAGTAAATCTACCCATGGCGAATTGGTTGGATCATTCTCGGGATGATGGCCTGGTTATCGCCATGTGTGGCGCAAAGATCATAACCTTGAGTCAATTCAGGTGCGATGTTACCTATCTATTTAATAAAATTAATTTTTTACCCAACCAGCGCTGGGCATTATGTTTTGAAAATAGCTATTGGTTTACTGTTGCACTGCTGGCTACGCTGTATTGCCAAAAAACGCCGGTAATTTTCGGCCATGCACGTGAGGCCGTTCTCAAAGAGCAATTGCATGAGTTTGATGGCCTGCTGACGGATCAATTACTGAATCTTGCCTGTCCAAGCGTTATAGTCGCAAGCCATGCCTCTAGTGAGGCTGCCTATCATCCACTACCTGATTGGCCTTCTGCTGCGTCATTAATCCTCTTCACCTCAGGTTCTACGGGGGCTCCAAAGGCAGTCGTTAAATCTGTTGCGAGTTTGGATACCGAAAGCCATTGGCTGGCTGTTCAATGGGGAGGGCGTTTTGATAGAAAGAATAACCCATTAATTGTTGCGTCGGTGTCTCATCAACATTTATACGGGCTGACTTTTCGTATCTTTTTACCCCTCTCGCTGGGTATTCCCTTTCAGGCTGAGTTGATTGGTTATCATGAACAACTTCAGTCACTACCTGAATCTTGCTCACCGATATTTATCAGCAGTCCGGCATTTTTAAAGCGCATGGATACAAAATTGTCGCCGATTTTGTGTCGACAGATATTTTCCGCTGGCGGGCCGCTCGGTTATCAGGATGCGCAATCTACCTTAAATACACTGGGTACATTGCCAACAGAGATTTATGGTGCCACTGAAACCGGTGTTATTGCTTATCGCCACCAATCAGCACCTGAACAAGCATGGCAGTTTTTCTCCGGTGTCAGTTTGGACATCAACAGCGACAATACTTTCACTGTTTACTCTGCCTTGATACCTGAATCAACAGGTATACCAATGAGCGATATTATTGAGCTATCTGATAACCGGCAGCGTTTTTATCTGCTGGGGCGTAAAGATCGAATAGTTAAAATAGAAGAGAAGCGTGTTTCACTCACCGAGATAGAACAGCGCTTAATATCACTTCCTGAAATTGCAGATGCGACGGTATTGGTCTTAAGCCAAAACGAAAGAGTGAACATTGCTGCTGTTGTGGTATTGAGCGACACAGGTAAAGAGCAACTTGCAGCCGCGTCATTGAGGGCTTTTACTCAACGCTTACGCAACACTTTGCGTCACTGGCTTGAGCCGGTCTCTGTTCCTCGTCGTTTACGTGTGATTGATGTTATCCCGCTGAATCCACAAGGGAAGCGTGATTATGCCCGCTTACAGGAGCTATTCTTATGATGTTGCCCGTCGTCGTCAGTCAGCAAATAACAGGTGATCACTTTGCCAGCATCGATCTCTTATTACCTGCTGATTTACTGTGGTTTAGTGGTCATTTCCCCACCTGTCCAATATTGCCCGGTGTGGCACAAATCAATTGGGTTATGCACTACGCCAATCAGCTACTGGGTCAGTTGCTGGTCGTGAGAAGTATCGATGTCGTAAAATTCCAGCGGCCACTGATGCCTGATGATGAAGTCACTCTCGTACTTAATTGGGAACGAACAAATCATAAACTGATGTTTAAGTACCTTGTCCATGGCGAAATAACTGCCAGTAGTGGAAAAATATCCCTATGTCAGTAACCACTTTCGCACCGTGCGTGGTTATCCCTTGTTTCAATCATGGTGAGACTATGGCGGGTGTCTTATCTCAGTTGGCTATGTATCAATTGCCGTGTCTGATAATTGATGATGGCAGTGATGTTGATACTGCCAATGAGCTAACACGCCTGGCGGCGAAATACCCGTGGGTGGTGCTAATAACACAACCCGAAAATCGGGGGAAGGGGCATGCCGTTCTGAATGGATTGAGCGTGGCACAAAAGCAGGGTTACAGCCATGCGCTACAAGTCGATGCTGATGGTCAGCACCAATTATCTGATATTCCAATAATGCTGCTCGAGGCGGAGAAATACCCCCATCATTTGATTTCAGGGCGGCCGGTTTACGATGAGTCAGTACCGAAGGCGCGGCTTTATGGCCGCTATGTCACCCACTTCTGGGTATGGATCGAAACCTTATCTCTGTCGCTGAAAGACAGTATGTGTGGTTTTCGCGTTTATCCGATTGCCGAAACACAGGCTTTGGCTGCCCGGCACCCATTGGGTGTGCGAATGGATTTTGATACTGAGGTGATGGTGAGATTATATTGGCAGGGAACTGAGAGCCGGTTCTTGCCAACACAGGTCACCTATCCTGCAGAAGGTATTTCACATTTTGATGCGCTGCATGACAACTTACGTATTTCGTGGATGCATACCCGGCTATTTTTTGGCATGTTGCCGCGTATTCCTGCGTTGCTAAAGCGTAACATGCAAAAGCCCGAGCACCATTGGTCCCAGACGAAAGAACGCAATGGTTTGTGGGGGATGCGCTTGATGTTACGCAGTTATAAAATTCTGGGGCGCACAACTTTTAACCTGTTGTTATATCCTGTTATTGGCTATTTTTGGCTTACCGGTCATCGTCAGCGCCAGGCATCAAACCATTATTTACAACAGCTTACGGCTTTCGCCAAACAGAAAAATCACCCTTTACCGGCATCCTTAAACAGCTTCCGCCATTTCATGCGGTTTGGTGAGTCGATGCTCGATAAACTGGCGAGCTGGCAAGGGGATTTAGTGATGGGTAAAGATGTGGTTTTGGTTGGGCGTGAGCGCTGTGAGGCACAAATTGCCAGCCGTCAGGGGGCGCTAATTCTGGCATCGCATTTAGGTGATATTGAATCTTGTCGTGCTTTGGCTGAGCTATCTGTTGGTGTAAAAGTTAATGCATTGGTCTTTACCCAGCATGCCGCCCGTTTTAATCAGGTCATGCAGGAGATTAACCCACACGCACTGATTAACCTTATCCAGGTAACCTCAATTGGACCTGATACCGCCATTTTATTGCGCCAGAAGCTGGATGAAGGGGAGTGGGTCGCGATTGTTGGTGACAGAACCTCCGTTAGCCCTTATCAACGAGATAACCAACCAAGAGTCATTTGGAGCACCTTCTTAGGCCACCCAGCACCTTTCCCGGTTGGGCCGTTTGCGTTAGCTGCGGCATTGCGCTGCCCGGTGTTTTTGATGTTTGGTTTAAAACTCGGCGGGCAAGGGAAGTTGGCTGCACCATCAGGTGTTATTGATCCCGCATCTGCTGCCCGATTACATGTTTATTTTGAACCTTTCGCCGATCCATTGATATTACCGCGAGCAAATCGTCAGTCGGCATTGCAACAGGCAGTGGATAGTTACGCCGCCCGCCTGGAGCACTACAGTTTATTAGCGCCGCTCGATTGGTTTAATTTTTATGATTTTTGGCATTTAAACGATGAAAAGCCAAACCAAGGAAATCAGTGACATGAATTTACCCGATGACCCGCGTTTTACTACCCGGATAGTTCACAATATCCCGTTTCATGATATTGACCCTATGGGGGTGGTGTGGCATGGCAATTATTTCCGTTATTTTGAAATTGCTCGTGAGGCTTTACTGAATCAAATTGATTATGGCTACCGCGCGATGCAGGCGTCAGGCTATGTGTGGCCAATAGTTGATACGCGAGTGAAATACATTGCTCCGCTCGAATTTGAACAGCGTATTCATATTTGTGCCTCTATTGAAGAATATGAGAACCGCTTACGTATCGGTTACCAGATTTATGATGCGACCAGCGGGAAGCGCATGACAACCGGCTACACCATTCAGGTTGCCGTTAAAGCATCCACGAAAGAAATGAGCTTTGTTTCACCGCCGGTACTGCTGGAAAGAATGGGTATCGTCTCATGAAATCGATATTCACCGTTCTCTTACTGTGTCTAACTATCAGCGCTCATGCGGTAACGTTGGCATCATTACAACAACGATTCAGCGAACAACCGGTGTTGCGCGCCGAATTTGAACAGCAGCGCAGTATTAGTGGAATGAATAAACCTTTAAAATCAAGTGGTAATTTACTGATTTCACAGGATAAAGGGCTGTGGTGGTCACAGCAGCAACCTTTCGTTCTGACACTGCTACTCGACGATAAGCGCATGGTGCAAACCATGGCCGGCCAGCCTGCGCAGGTTATTACTGCTGACAGCAATCCGCAAATGTTCCAATTTAATCACTTATTAACGGCACTATTTCATGCTGACACGTCGATTTTGGAGCAGAATTTTACCTTAGCTTTCACTGATAGTGGCCAGGATCGTTGGGTGTTAGTGCTCACCCCGAAAACCACGCCATTGGATAAGCTCTTTAAAAGCATCACGTTGCACGGTCAATATTTTCTGGAAACTATCGATATTGAAGATATGCAGGGAGATGGGACCCACATCCGGTTTTTCAACCAATTAACTGAACCTAAGATACTGAGCCATGCCGAACAGCAGCTTTTTGCGCACTGATTGCCATCGAAAACTGGCTATCGGCTGGTTACTTATCTGTTTGCTGTTACTGGCAACATTACTCTGGCTGATCCCGCGTAGTCAGATTAACAGCAGTGTCTTGGCACTATTGCCCAAGCAGGAGTTGACTGGCGTACCTGTCGAATTAACCGCAGGGTTTAATCAGCGTCTGGATCGCCAATTAGTGTGGCTGGTTAGCCCAGCAGAAGACCAATTGGCTCCGGTGAACTGGTGGTTGCAGCAGTTACAAAAAATGCCTGCGCTGCATCAGGTCAGTGGTGAGATGACTGCTCAACGTTTACAGGAGTGGGGCGCCTTTTTCTTTCAGCATCGTAATGTATTGTTGGATGAGGCTACCCGTCTGCGATTAAGCCATGGTGGAGCGGCGCAGGCTCAGTGGATATTGGGGCAGGCGTATTCGGCATTTGCTGGCGTGAGTGGTAAAGAGTTGCAGTATGATCCTTTACTGCTGGTTCGTGGCTCTCAGTTAGCGCAACAACAAAACAGTGGGGCATTAAGTATCAGTAAGGGCTGGCTGGTGGCGAAAGATAGTCAGGGCCGCCCATGGTATTTGATTCACGGTGAATTACGCGCTTCATCTTATGATATGGCCAGTGCCCGTAGCACCGTTGAGTCATTGGCTGAATTAAAGCAGCAGCTTCAGCAGCGTTGGCCCGGTACTGAAGTCTTGGAACGCGGCACGCTTTTTTACAGTAATTACGCGAGTCAGCAGGCTGAAAGTGATATCTCGACCATTGGTTTGATCTCCGTCGCCGGTGTATTCCTGCTGATATTGATAATGTTTAAATCGCTATTGCCACTCGCCTTATGCCTTTTATCAATAACTATTGGGGCATTGGCTGGGGCGGTTGCCACGTTACTGGTTTTTGGCGAAGTCCATGTTATGACGCTGGTATTGAGTGCCAGTATCATTGGTATTTCAGCGGATTACACGCTTTATTACCTGACAGACCGCATGGCACACGGTGGTCAAACGACGCCATTGGAGAGCCTGGCAAAACTTTTCCCAGCCCTGTCAATGGCGCTACTCACCACCGTAATTGCCTATCTGATTCTGCTTATTGCGCCTTTCCCTGGGTTGCAGCAATTGGCTGTTTTTGCCGCCGCAGGGCTAACCGCCGCCTGTATCACGGTGATGTGTTGGTATCCGATATTGGCTAAACGGTTGCCGGTGCGCCCGGTTCCGCGCCTAAAGCTTATTTATCTGTGGCTAGAGAGTTGGCAAAACAACCGAATGTTACGTTTAGGCTTGCCGGCCCTGATTGCTATTTTGACTATCAGTGGGTTAGCCACATTAAAAATTAATGACGATATCAGTGAATTACAGGCGATGCCGCGTGAGTTCCAGCAACAGGAACAGCGCATTGCGGCACTTACCGGCCAGCACAGCGACCAGAAATGGTTCGTTGTGTATGGTGATAATGCTGAGCAGGCATTGCAACGTCTGGAGCAATTCTCACCACAGCTATCACAGGCGAAAAAGGCTGGATGGATTGAAAGTTATCGTGTGTTGCCGTTGCCATCATTATTGCGGCAGCAACAAAATCTGGCATTACTTGAGCAAACCGCGCCAACTATTATCCACCAATTGCAACAGGCGGGTATTAGCGTTTCTCTGCCAGGCTTGCCAGCACAAGGCAACCAGAAGACATGGGTGACCCCGGAACAATGGCTTGGCTCGGTGGTCAGTGAGGGCTGGCGATTGCTTTGGCTCTCATTGCCTGATGGGCGCACGGCGATGTTGGTGCCGGTAAGTGGTGTCAGTAATCCGGCGGCACTGCAACAGTTAGCGGAGTCCGTGCCAGGAGTAACTTGGGTTGACAGGAAAACAGAGTTCAATGCGCTATTTTCTCTTTACCGTGCCTATCTATCATGGTTGTTACTCATTGCAGTGGTTGCTATAGCTGTAGTCTATTGCTGGCGCCTGGGTCTGCGTCGCGGCCTCTATTGTGTGGCACCGACGATACTTTCATTGGGGATGGGGCTGGCGGTACTTTCTCTTACCGGCCACTCGTTAAATCTCTTCTCGTTGCTGGCATTAATATTGGTTCTGGGGATTGGCATCAATTATACCCTGTTCTTTACCAATCCCCGAGGGACGCCTAGCACGTCAATGTTTGCTATTTTTATGGCGGTGTTCACCACGCAACTGACTTTCGGCATGCTGGTATTTAGCCACACCCAAGCCATCAGTAGCTTTGGCATTGTGCTGAGTAGTGGTGTGTTTACAGCCTTCTTATTAGCGCCTCTGGCGCTGCCCAAGCCAAAAGGAGAGCCAGCGTGAATTATAAACGCTGTGGGGTGTTACTCGTTTTAGCCTTATTGATTGTAGGGTGTGCCAGTTCGCCGGACCAAACACAGCCTAAAGCCTGGCTTAAGCCCGGAGTGCGGGTCGCTTTGCCGCCACCGACTTTGGCTCAACCTATCAATCAGCAGCAATTACTGACCGCAACAGCGCAGGGGAAGCAGCAGTCATTATTAGTGTTGCTTCAGGCTGATGGGCAGCGCTTAACCTTGGTGGGGCTGTCGCCGCTTGGGATCCGCTTGTTCAAGGTTTCCTATGACCTGCAAGGTATTCATTTAGAACAAACCATGAAAATTGTTGGATTACCTCCAGCAAATCAGGTTCTTGCCGATATTATGCTGAGTTATTGGCCCATCACATCATGGCGTCCGTTATTACCCGAAAATTGGCGGCTGGTGGATGAAGGGGATACACGCAGACTCTATGATGACAAAAACCAAATAGTGACAGAGATTCGCTACCAGCTATCAGGTAACACCCGTAAGCCTATCACTATTGAGCAATTTGTCTTTCACTACCGTATTACTATCCAAAATGTGGAGGAGTAACAGCGATGGTCTATTTCTCTGCTGTTGGCATGGTTAATGCGTTAGGCAGCTCATTGTCTGAAGTGAGTGCGAGCCTTAGTGCCGGGTTAGCCCCAGGCATGGCCCCCCAGCAAGGGTGGCTCTTGGGTGATTCCCCGATTTGGCTGGGTGCGGTGAATACTGAATTGCCTACTTTGCCCGAGCCACTTTCGCAGCACAATAGCCGGAATAATCGCCTGTTGTTGGCGGCATTGTCACAGATTCAACCTGAGGTTTCCGCATGCATTCTTCGCTATGGTGTATCACGGGTTGCTGTGATTATGGGAACCAGCACCTCAGGTATTTTTGAGGGGGAACGGGCGGTTAGAGAATATCAGCCTGGTTCTGGTGACGTCGCCGGGCAGTTTCCGCCGGGGTATCACTATCAACAGCAGGAGTTAGGCGATCCTGGCATCTTCCTCTCGCGTTATTTGGGGCTGAATGGCCCGAGTTATACCGTGTCTACGGCTTGTTCTTCCAGTGTCCGGGCGATTATCAGCGGTAAGCGTTTGATCGAGTCTGGAATAGTCGATGCGGCGATAGTCGGTGGCGCTGACAGTTTATGTCGTATGCCCATCAATGGTTTTCATAGCCTGGAGTCACTTTCGGCTGAGCGTTGTACCCCTTTTGCCGCCGAGCGCCAAGGGATCAACGTGGGTGAGGCAGCGGCGTTGATTTTATTATCACGTGAACCTTCACCTGTAGCGTTACTCGGGGTTGGGGAGTCCTCCGATGCCTGGCATATGTCCGCCCCCCATCCTGAAGGGCATGGGGCGGAACAGGCTATCAGGATGGCATTACGTCAGGCAGAGTTGCAGCCCGCTGATGTGGGCTACATCAATCTGCATGGCACGGCGACGCGGTTAAATGATCAGATAGAAGCGCAGGTCGTGAATAGGGTTTTTGGTCATCAGACACCTTGTAGTTCAACTAAACATCTTACCGGGCATACGCTGGGGGCCGCTGGGGCCACAGAGGCGGCACTCAGTTGGCTGATATTGAGCCGGACTCTACCCTTACCAGTACAAGATTTTTCTCATGCTTCTTGGGATACTACTTTGGCCGAGATTAATTTGGTCACCAAGCCGGAAGTACTTAAAACCCCGGTTATTTTGTCGAACTCATTCGCTTTTGGTGGCAACAATGCGTGTGTGATATTAGGAGCCGGCTGATGGCGTATTCCGCTGAACATTACCTCCCACATCAATCACCAATGGTGATGCTGGATAACGTCCATTGGGTAGGGGAGGACGGGGCTGAATGCAGGGTCACCTTGAGTAAGCATGGGGTGCTTGCGCCGTTCCTCGATGCTCAGGGCTGCCTCCCCAACTGGTTTGCTATCGAATTAATGGCACAAACTATCGGCGTGTGGCGTGGCTGGCATGGCTTGGCGCAAGCGATACCTCCCACGATAGGGATGCTACTTGGTGGGCGAGCTATCAGCTGTGAATTACCGGCATTTCCTGCGGGTAGCGAACTTCAGGTTTGTGTCCAGTTAATCCTGCAAGATGAAAAAATTGGCAGTTTCGAGTGCAGTATCAACATGGCTGGAAAGCAGGTTGCTCGTGGTCGGCTAAATACTTATCAGCCAGATGCCGAAGAAATAAAAAAACTCACATTGGGGAAAGGTGCATGAAGCGTTCTGTTTTAGTCACCGGGGCCAGCAAAGGGATCGGGCGGGCCATCGCACACCGTCTGGCTGCGGATGGTTTTTTAGTGGTTGTTCATTATCACCAAGATCTTACTGGCGGTGAAGCGACACTGGCTCAGATTATTGAGGCGGGTGGTGAAGGGCGCTTGATCTGTTTTGATATCAGCGACAGGCCGCAGTGTAAAGAGGTACTCGAGCAGGATATCGCCACTCATGGCGCTTACTACGGTGTGGTGAACAATGCCGGTATCACGCGTGATGGTGCATTCCCAGCATTGACGCAAGAGGATTGGGATGGCGTCATTCATACCAATCTGGACAGTTTCTATAATGTGTTGCACCCCTGCGTAATGCCGATGATCGGTTTACGTAACGGCGGGCGCATTATTGCGCTTTCTTCGGTCTCCGGTGTGATGGGGAATCGTGGTCAGGTGAATTACAGTGCGGCTAAAGCGGGGATTATCGGGGCTTGTAAGGCTCTGGCGCTGGAGTTGGCTAAACGCAAAATTACCGTGAATTGTATTGCACCTGGGTTGATTGATACTGGCATGATCAATATGGAGCCTATCGCGCTGCAAGAAGCCATGCGGATGATCCCACTTAAACGGATGGGAGAGGCTGAAGAGGTGGCTGGTTTAGCCAGTTACCTGATGTCAGATATCGCCGGTTATGTCACGCGTCAGGTGATTTCAATTAATGGAGGAATGGTATGAGCAGCAGGATGGTTGCCATCAATAGAGTTGTGATTACCGGCATGAGTGGGGTCACTGCTTTTGGCAATAACTGGGCGGATATTTCAGCACGTATTTATGCCGGTCAAAATGCGGTGCAATATCTGCCGCAGTGGGAAGAATATCAGGGGTTGAATACCCATTTAGGTGCGCCGATTGATGATTTTGTGGTGCCCGCACATTACACCCGTAAACGCATCCGCTCGATGGGGCGGGTATCCTTATTGGCCACCAGAGCCACTGAGCTGGCGCTAGAGCAAGCGGGTCTGATGGGGGAAGATGTACTTACCAATGGGGATACAGGGATTGCCTATGGCTCTTCTACCGGTAGCACTAAGCCGGTGAGTGAATTTGCCACAATGTTAACCGAAAAACACACCAACAATATTACCGGCACGACCTATGTGCAAATGATGCCGCATACGGCGGCGGTGAATACTGGGCTGTTTTTTGGGTTGCGCGGGCGGGTTATTCCTACCTCAAGTGCTTGTACGTCAGGTAGTCAGGCAATTGGTTATGCCTATGAAGCAATCCGTCATGGCTACCAGAAAGTGATGGTTGCTGGTGGTGCAGAGGAACTGTGTCCTTCCGAGGCGGCGGTATTTGATACCTTGTTTGCTACTAGCCAGCTAAATGATTCACCAAAATTATCACCAAGGCCATTTGATCGCCAACGTGATGGCTTGGTTATTGGTGAAGGGGCTGGCACGTTGATTCTGGAAGAACTGGAGCACGCCAAAGCACGTGGTGCCACTATTTACGGTGAAATCATTGGTTTTTATACTAATTGCGATGCCAGCCATATTACTCAACCACAAAAAGAGACCATGCAAATCTGCATTGAAAAGGCGTTACTAAGCTCGGGCCTGGCTGCCGCTGATATTGGCTATATCAGTGCTCATGGTACCGCGACTGAACGTGGCGATATTGCAGAAAGCCAGGCTACGGCGGCTGTTTTTGGTAACCGGACCCCCATTTCCTCTTTGAAAAGTTATTTTGGTCATACCTTAGGGGCTTGCGGTGCTCTTGAAGCCTGGATGAGTCTGGAGATGATGCGGGCCGGGCGTTTCGCACCAACCATTAATCTAACTGACCCTGATCCTGCCTGTGGTGACCTGGATTACCTGATGGGCGAGGGGCGTTATATTGATACCGAATTCTTCCAGACAAATAACTTCGCGTTTGGCGGCATTAACACCTCATTGGTGATCCGTCGCTGGCCGTAACCGCCATCGCTTTCCTCATTGTTGATTTTTTATCAAAAGTATTGTGTTGAATATGGCATTTTTTGGCAATAAAACTCTGGGCATAATCAGTTCAGATTTTTACCGGGTGGCTCGGGTAAATGGCCCCCGGTAATCAGCCAATTTTAAACATGTCTAAGCACGATAAAAATTCAAAATGAGGAATTACTATGAGCGTACCTGCATTCGGCCTGGGAACTTTTCGTCTTCAAGATCAAGTTGTTATTGATTCAGTGAGTCAGGCATTAACCGCGGGCTATCGTGTTATCGATACCGCACAAATATATGAAAATGAAGCAGCTGTTGGCCAAGCTATTGCGCAAAGCGGCATCCAGCGTGATGAGCTATTTATCACCACTAAGATTTGGATTGCTAACTTAGCGCAGGGCAAGCTCATCCCTAGCCTGCAAGAGAGCTTGCAGAAGCTGAGAACAGACTATGTGGATTTAACATTGATTCACTGGCCTTCGCCAAACGATGAAGTACCCGTCGCTGAATTTATGGCTGAATTAGTGAAAGCCAAAGAGCTGGGCTTAACCCGGCAGATTGGTATTTCTAACTTCACCATCGATTTAATGAAACAGGCCATTGCGGCGGTGGGGGCCGAGGCAATTGCTACCAACCAAATCGAACTGTCACCCTTATTACAGAACGGTAAGGTCGTTGAATTTGCGAAAGAAAATGGCATAGCGATCACTTCTTATATGACGCTGGCTTATGGTAAAGCGCTAGAAGAGCCCGTGATTAAAACGATTGCGGAGCAACATGGTGCCACTCCCGCTCAGGTGATTTTAAGCTGGGCGATGCAACTGGGCTATAGCGTGATCCCGTCATCGACCAAAGCCGCTAATCTGGCCAGTAACATGTTAGCGCAGGAATTGCGCTTGAGTGCCGAAGATATGGCACTGATAGCGTCGTTGGATCGTGGTGAGAGGTTAGTCAGCCCTGAAGGCCTGGCACCTGCATGGGATTGATCACGCTTTAAACCATTATCTGAACCACCCTATGTTGGGTGGTTTTTTATTTTGCTGGGAACATTTGTGCCAGACGTTCATTGATAAAATCAATAAAACAACGCAGCCGGTTACTGACGGCCTGATCACTGTAATACACCGCATTAATCGGCATAACGACGGGTAGAGTCTGTTCTACCAGTAGCGGCACTAAGTCCCCGCGTTGTAGATCGCCTCTGATCATGAAATCTGATAAGCAAGCAATGCCATTTCCCTCAAGGCAAAGGCGGCGTTGCGTCTCCCCATTATTTGACGTTAAATCTGAATTTATTTCATAAAGTTGCCCATCAGCACCTGCGAGCGGCCAACGATTTAGCACCGGTAAATCATTGAACCCCAGACATAAATGATGCTGTAAATCAGCCACCGTTTGTGGGGTGCCATGTTGCTTTAGGTAGGCCGGTGAGGCCAAAATATGGCGGTAACTGGTCATCAGCTTTCTGGCACGTAAGGTTGAGTCCTGTAACGTGCCGACCCGAATAGCAATATCAACCTTTCTTTCAATTAGGTTAATAAAGGTTTCTGACGAAACCAGTGATAATGTCACCAACGGATAACGCTGACGAAACTCCGCCATCAGCGGAGCCAGAATGTGCAACACCACTGGAGTAGAAGCATCGATACGCAGCAATCCTTTGGGATTTAACTGATTATCGAGTATCTCGTTTTCCGCAGTGGCCATTTCCCGCAGAATATTTTGCACTCGCCGAAAGTAGTGCTCGCCTTCTTGTGTCAGGCTGATTTGCCGGGTTGTGCGATTTAACAGCGTCACCCCTAGCTTGCTTTCGAGTTTTTTTACTGTCCGGCTGACGACTGAATTAGCTTGATCGAGTTGCTCTGCCGCACGGCTAAAACTGCCACATTCCACTACGGTAACAAAAGTAATCAGTTCATCTGAATGCGCTTTCATTGTTGCCACTCCAGCAAAAATATTTTGATATTTTGAGCATTTTTGTCATTTAACCATAGGTACATAATAGCCGCTATCAAATTGACCCGTATTTCTGGAGTAATTATGCCGCTTGCATTATGGGCACTGACCATCAGTGCATTCGCTATTGGTACCACTGAATTTGTGATTGTCGGGCTGGTTCCGACCATCGCAGAACAACTGGCAGTTTCTGTGCCATCCGCCGGTTTATTAGTTTCAATCTATGCATTGGGCGTTGCTATTGGTGCTCCAGTGTTAACCGCATTAACCGGGCGCATACCGCGTAAAATGCTATTGATTGGCTTGATGGTCTTGTTCACCCTGGGGAACTTATTAGCCTGGCAATCACCTGGTTATGAGACTCTGGTTGTTGCTCGTTTACTCACCGGTCTGGCCCACGGTGTGTTCTTCTCGATTGGTTCGACTATTGCTACCAGTTTGGTGCCAAAGGAGAAAGCGGCGTCGGCGATTGCTATTATGTTTGGTGGTTTAACGGTGGCACTGGTGACTGGGGTTCCGCTCGGGACATTTATCGGCCAGCATTTTGGCTGGCGGGAGACTTTCCTTGCGGTGTCACTGATTGGGGTCATTGCCATTATTGCCAGCGCCATTTTGGTTCCCAGTAATATTCCCAATAAGGCTTCAGCCAGTATAAAGCAGCAACTACAGGTGCTCACCCACCCACGTTTACTGCTGATTTATGCCATTACCGCCTTGGGATACGGTGGTTTCTTCACCATGTTTACTTTCCTCGCGCCAATGATGCAAGAGCTGGCAGGATTCTCACCTGCCGCAGTGAGTTGGATCTTACTGGCGTATGGGGTATCGGTCGCTATCGGCAATATCTGGGGCGGTAAACTCGCAGACCGCCATGGTGCAGTACCTGCTTTGAGTTTTATTTTTACCGCACTTGCTGTCTTACTGTTTGTTTTCCAATTCAGTGCCAACCACAGTATTGCGGCATTAATTACGTTGCTGGTCATGGGGATTTTTGCCTTTGGTAACGTCCCCGGTTTACAAGTTTATGTGGTGCAGAAAGCGCAAGAATATACGCCACATGCCGTTGACGTTGCTTCGGGCCTGAATATCGCGGCGTTTAATGTCGGAATCGCGTTAGGATCGATTATTGGTGGGCAGACAGTTATCCGGGTTGGGTTGGCTCAGACCCCTTGGATCGGTGGCGTGATTGTTATTGGTGCGCTATTACTGGTGACACTGAGTGGCAAGCTGGATAAGAAGCACCCACGGCAAGTTGCTGTCAGCTAAATCCCTGCCAGTATCTATTGAAGCCCGCGATTGTGGGCTTCTTTGTTAATAGCAGGCTTATTAGTGCATTATGAATCACATAGATTGAATCTCTGCTTGTGTATCCCAACATCAGAATAATATCGTGGCTAAAAGAAATTACTGACAGCAGCATCTGGGCGTATAATCAGTGAACTACCGGCTGTTGTTACCTCTCGAGCCAGAGTGATTTCGAATAAGGAATAGGCCATCAAAGTGCCGAAACGAACATATGCCATGCGATATGTTGCAGGTCAACCGGTTGAACAAATCTTCCCAGGTTCTGCTAAGCAACTGGGGCTGGGGTTACCGCCAGGCGCGCCATTGCCGACATCTGAATTTTTGCGGGTGATGGTGTGGAATATCTTTAAGCAGCAGCGGGCGCAATGGCTCTCGGTGCTCAAAGAGTTCGGGCGTGATACTCAACTGATGTTACTGCAAGAAGCACAAACAACACCTGAGCTGGTGCGGTTTGCTACGTCTCACTATCAGGCGGCCGATCAGGTTCCTGCCTTTGCACTGCCTCAGCACCCTTCAGGTGTGATGACGCTTGCAGCCACCCATCCGGTCTACTGTTGCCCCCTGCGTGAGAGAGAGCCGTTACTGCGGTTGTCTAAATCGGCCTTAATTACTGTTTACCCAATCCATGACGGTCGTTTATTGATGGTGGTGAATATTCACGCGGTGAATTTCAGTCTTGGTGTTGATGTTTACAGTAAACAACTCGAGCCCATTGGGGAACAAATCGCGATGCATCGTGGCCCGGTGATTCTGGCGGGGGATTTTAATGCCTGGAGCCGACAGCGGGTTAATGCTTTACAGTGCTTTGCCCAAGTGGTGGGGTTAGCTGAAGTTGAATTCCGGGCTGATAACCGTAGCCGTGCGTTTGGCCGACCGCTTGATTTTGTCTTTTATCGGGGTCTTACTCTGGCAGATGCATCGGTATTAGTGACCCGAGCCTCTGATCACAATCCACTGCTGGTTGAATTTCAGCCATAAAAAAAACACCCCGAAGGGTGCTTTTTAACAGCTTTAATCGCGATTCTGACTCTACGTATCCGGGGTCGATTTGCCGTTAACGAACAACGTCAATTTCAAGCCTGGTTGTAAACTATTAGCCTTGCTGACTACCGAATTCCATCGCATCACATCGTCGGTGTTTACACCGTGACGCTTGGCAATACTGGCAAAAGAATCACCTTTACGAACCTGATAGGTGATGCTGTTGCTGGTCGTTGTATTGCTTGCCAGTTGCAGGGTTTGCCCAACTTTTAAGGTGCTCTTGGCACGTAAGTTGTTCCAACTCTGCAAATCGCTGGTCTTGATATTCAACCGCTTGGCAATCGTAGATAAGGTATCACCGGAGCGAACTTTATACTGCGAACCTGATGCTGATTTTGAGCTGTTCTGTGCCAACTTGGTTGGTTGAACGGCGGCAATATCAGTATCTGCCAATGAATCTTTAAGCTGCTCAGCATGGGCCTTTGGCAACATAATATAACGAGGACCATGTCCATCAGGTGCCGTTACATTGCGCTTATACCCAGAATTAAAGGATTTCAACTTAGTAAGTGACATCCCCGCCATCTCAGCCGCCTGAGTTAGCTGTATCTGCTGACCTACATCAACACGTGCTAATGCACGGTCTTTGTCGGGTTCTGGCAAGTTTATACCGTACTTTTTGCTGTTCTTGATTAAATCACCCAAGGCCAGCATTTTTGGAACATAAATTGACGTTTCACGTGGAAGCGACAATGCCCAAAAATTGGTCGGTTTACCCTTTGCCTTATTAGCTTTCACCGCTTGCATGACTCTGCCTTCACCACTGTTATAAGCAGCGACTGTTAACAACCAGTCACCGTCAAACATTTTGTTCAGGCGCTCCATCATATCAAGCGCTGCTTTGGTAGAAGCAACCACATCTCTGCGGCCGTCATACCATTGGTTTTGTTTCAAGCCATAGTTTCGACCTGTACTCGGCACTATCTGCCATAGCCCTGCGGCGTTGGCGGATGATGTCGCGTGTGGGTCAAAAGCGCTCTCCACTATGGGTAGCAGTACCAGTTCCATCGGCATTTTACGTTTCTTAATCTGCTCGACTATCAGGTACATGTACGGCTCTGCCCGTAATGTTACATCGTGGAGATAGCTCTTATTTCTTAAGTATTTTTGCTTTTGTTCACGGATCCGGGAATTTTCCGGAACCTTCATCTTCAGCTCGTCGCTAATGAAGTTCCACAAATCTTGCTGCGCGAGGCCACTTTCACTATCGAGCCATCGCGCGCTGCCCTCTCGGACGCTATTTGTGTACTCTCCTGCTTCACTCTCTTGACCTGCTGAAGACAAACTCTGCGCATGCTGTACGGGAACCTGTACGTCCTGCTTGGACGTCTGGCACCCAACAAGCAAGACTGAGGCGAGAAATATCGCTTTGGTCTTCATGTGTGTGTCAATGTCAGTTGCTTAAAAGACGACCAATCATACTTTGCTTCGACAAAAAACACAACTAAAAGCTCAGAAGCGGTCTTTCTGGGCGCGTAATTCGGAAAAAACTGAAGCAAGTGAGTCTGATGGCGAGATAACGCCTATTTTCCTTTGTAAATCAATGTCATAACAACGTAAAAAAACATTAATTTTACGCTCTAATTGCAATTTTACCGGCAAACTAGGTAGGTTTTTTGCCCGTAATTGCATGATTTGTTGTTGATATGTAGCAATATCTTGATCTGCGGGCAAAATGAAACGAGCAAACTTAAGATTTGCGAGAGTATATTCATGCGCGCTGCAAATTAAGGTTTCAGCGGGAAGCTGCGCCAGTCGTTGAATTGACGCATACATTTGCTCTGGTGTGCCTTCAAATAGTCTGCCGCAGCCGGCAGAAAAAAGTGTGTCGCCGCAGAAAAGATAAGGTTCGCTGTAGTATGCAATGTGCCCAAGGGTATGGCCAGGGACGGCAATAATGGTGTAGTTTTGACCATCAATTGTCAGGTGATCACCCCCATTTACGATAACTGTCGCACCTTTATTTGCTGTTTCCTGCGGACCATAGACGGGAATATTAGGAAAATGGCGGTGTAATTGTGCCACACCACCGACGTGATCGTTGTGGTGATGGGTGAGCAGGATGGCCTGAGGAGTGTATTGGCCTTGTGCCAGTGCAGACAGCACCGGCGCTGATTCACCCGGATCAACAATAACGCAGTGTTTTTGTGGGTTTGCCAATAACCAAATGTAATTGTCTTGAAATGCCGGAATACTGATAAGATTCATTGGATACCTCTTTTTTGTTGGCAACCGCTTGAGTGTGAAAGAAGATAATATACCCGTCATCTTTCAAATCGCAGGTGTATTGGCGGCTCCCGTTCATCCGCATCACTTACGGGGATTAGCTTATCGGGGTCACTTACTTGCCACCTTCCTGCACCTTGAAATCTATTGGGTAGAAACATGAAACCAGCGCAAACACACCAACAGATCGATGCGCCCGCATCTTGGGCGGAGTTACCTTGGGGAGAGTATTACCGTGCGGCGCTTGAACAGCAATTACAACCTTGGTGGCCGAAGCTATTTGGTTTTCATCTGTTGAAAATAGGCCAGTTGAGTGCGGAAATCGCCAGCGATAAATGTGCTATCTCCCATCAGGTTAATGTGGGGGAACAAGGTACTAATATGCAGGTGCTGGCCAGCCCATACCAGTTACCTTTTGCTGAAAAGTCAGTGGACGCCTGTCTGTTATCTCATTCTTTAGCCTATGCCACTGATCCACATCGTATTTTGCGTGAGGCAGATAGGGTGCTTATTGATGACGGCTGGTTGATTATCAGTAACTTCAATCCGATGAGTGTGCTGGGTGCCGGCAAGCTGGTGCCAATATTACGCCAGCGCCAGCCTTATATTAGCCGAATGTTTACTCAGATGCGTTTGCTGGATTGGCTGAGTTTGCTGAATTATGAAGTTATGCATATGTCGTGCTTTCACGTTTTACCCTGGCATAAAGAAGGTGGGCGCTTTATCAGCACCCATCTACATGCGCTGGGGTGTGTCAGCCTGATTGTGGCCCGTAAGCGCACCATACCTTTAACATTTAATCCGATGAAGTTTGGTGCACGTAAGCCTTGGTTTAGCCGTGCGGTTGGCGCAACCAAAAGTTATCGCGACCAACCTTGATTCGGTGTGTGAAAGCCACTAATACCGTGGCAACGTCAGGTAAGAAGAGTTAGTTGGGGATATAACCAATATCGTCTTGTGTCGGTGAATTGGCCGCAAGGCGTGCCAGTTCATCGCAGCGCTCATTTTCAGGATGGCCAGCATGGCCTTTAACCCATTCCCATTGTACGGTATGGCCTTGGATTGCCAGATCCAGCCGTTGCCATAAATCTACGTTACGTACCGGTTTGCGGTCTGTGGTTTTCCACCCGCGCTTTTTCCAGTTGTGGATCCACTGTGTGATGCCCTGACGCACGTATTGGCTGTCAGTGCTGAGCGTCACGTGGCAAGGTGATGTCAATGCCTCCAAGGCGACGATAGCAGCCATCAACTCCATACGGTTGTTGGTTGTCAAACGGTAGCCAGCACTAAAGGTCTTTTCATGTTGTTTGTAACGCATAATTGCGCCATAACCACCGGGGCCAGGATTGCCAAGGCAAGATCCGTCGGTGAAAATTTCTACCTGTTTAGTCATCTCTGGTAGACTCTTCCTATCTGTTTAAACGTTAAGTCTGACATAAACGAGCGCTATGAGCACTGGCAATATGCAAGTTACCCCGACCAGACAGATTGTTCTGGATACTGAAACCACTGGTATGAATAAGCTGGGCGTTCATTATGAAGGCCATCGGATTATTGAGATCGGTGCTGTTGAAGTGATCAACCGCCGTCTGACCGGCAGAAACTTCCATGTGTATGTGAAACCGGACCGTCTGGTCGACCCAGAGGCCTACGGTGTCCATGGTATCAGTGATGAGTTTCTGGCCGATAAACCCACATTTGCTGATATTACACCGGAGTTTCTTGAGTTTATCCGTGGTGCTGAACTGGTCATTCATAATGCGGCGTTTGATATCGGCTTTATGGATTACGAGTTCCGTATGTTGCAGCAGGATATTCCGAAAACGGAAACCTTCTGTACCATCACCGATAGCCTGTTATTGGCGCGCCGCCTGTTCCCCGGCAAGCGTAATAACCTTGATGCGTTATGTGATCGCTATCTGATAGATAATACCAAGCGAACGTTGCACGGCGCATTACTCGATGCCGAAATTCTGGCAGAAGTGTATCTGGCGATGACCGGCGGTCAGACGTCTCTGTCTTTCTCTATGGAAGGTGATCAGTCGCAGAATGATTCTTCTGAAAATATCCAGCGTATTACCCGGCCAGCATCTGCGTTGAAAGTAATTTATGCGGCTGAAGAGGAGTTGTCAGCCCATGAATCGCGTCTGGATTTGGTGATGAAGAAGGGCGGCAGTTGTTTGTGGCGGATGCCGCTTGAATCGGAAGATAGTGCAAATGCAGAATAAAATGATTTCCAGATGAAAAACTGCGCAACCGGCTTATTTTGCTGGAAAAAGTATTGACGAGATTGCATTCCATACGTAATATCCGTCTCGTTCTTAACCGGAACAGCAGCGTGGTGCGGTAGTTCAGTCGGTTAGAATACCGGCCTGTCACGCCGGGGGTCGCGGGTTCGAGTCCCGTCCGCACCGCCAACATTCAGAAGCCCTGAGTTATTGCTAACTCGGGGCTTCGTTGTATCTATACCCTTGGTACTTGAAGCCGCTGGGGGGCAAAATAATAGAACTCCCCCCCTTGGGTAACACATCAATAAACCCATTTAGAATTTACTGCGTAGCTTTCGCATTACCTGCTTGCGCCGCTGTTTTTACCCAACCATCAAAGGTGGCCTGATGGGCCTGAATCCAACCATTCACATGACGTTCAATATCGGCATCTGACGATTCACCCGCGTGCATCCGCATGTTCTGAGCATTCACATCATTAATCGATAATTTCATGATAGAGAACAGCTTAGCGGCGGCCGGGTTAGCTTCAGCCCATTTTTTGTTAGCCACGATATGCATCACACTCGGTGGGAAGCCGTAGTTCGCACCGTTAGACAGCTTGGTGTCGATAGTTTTATCTGGCAGGGAAGAGAAGGGAACCTGCAACCATACTACGTCACGGCCCGGCACCAATACATCACTGACCCAATAAGGTGTCCAGGTGTAATACAGGATTGGTTTGCCTTCTTTGTAACGTGTAATCGTATCGGCAATCATCGCGGCATAGTTACCCTGATTATGGATAACAGTATCGCTCAGACCATAAGCTTTGATCTGATGATTTATCGGTGCTTCACAGCCCCAACCTGGGTTACAGCCGGTTAGATCGGCTTTACCATCGTTATTAGCATCAAACAATTTGGCGATTTTCGGATCTTTTAGCTGCTCAATATTGGTAATGTGGTATTTATCAGCGGTTTTTTTATCGATCAGATAACCCTGTGCCAATCCTTCAATATAGTTACCCTGACGATAAAATTTGGCATCGCCACCGGCAGCATTATATTGGTCGTTATGCAGTGGTTCCCAATTTACCGCCAGATAGGTGGCATCACCTGCGCCGATAGTTGAATACGCGACGTTGTAATCTACCTCTTTGGTCGGTTGGACATCGTAACCGAGTTTTTCCAAGGCTTTATTGACCAGAGAGGTCTGGAAGGTCTCTTCCGAAATGGTACTTTGCAGCGGCTGGACAGTGATGCCTTTGCCCGGTAATTCTGCGGCGGATAACTGAGTGCTGATCAGTGTGGTGAGGGCCAAGGCCCAGATTCCTGTCGAACGCATAGTTGTTCCTTTTTAAGCTATTTTACTTGCCATTTTGAACGAGGACAGTGCTCATCATCCTTACGTACTATGTGTACGTTGCGGTGATTGCGCGCTGTCCATGTCCAAACTGCCTGCGACAATTACGCTTAAATTTGAGCGTAATAATTTGAAATTACTTAGTATTTCTAAAGGGTTTGGTGATAAGCCCAATCGGGCCGGCTGTATACCAGAGGCCAATGCCTTTGGTACGGCGATCGCGGCCTAATGATTGGGTCAGGCGGTCAAGGATGATCGCCAGAATCACAATACCGACACCACCGACTGCGGCCAGCCCCATATCAAGGCGGCCAATTCCGCGCAGTACCATTTGACCTAAGCCCCCTACAGCAATCATCGAGGCGATGACTACCATCGACAGTGCCAGCATCAGGGTTTGGTTCACGCCTGCCATGATGGTTGGCATCGCCAGCGGTAACTGCACTTTGAACAGTAATTGGCGTGGATTGGCACCAAAGGATTCAGCGGCTTCGATAAGATCTTCTGGTACCTGTTTGATGCCCAAAATGGTCAGACGAACAATGGGTGGCAGCGCAAAGATGATGGTCACGACCACGCCGGGGACGTTACCGATACCGAACAGCATGACGATGGGTACCAGATAAACGAATGCCGGTGTAGTCTGCATGGCATCCAGTAACGGCCGAATTATACGTGCGGCATTATTACTGCGTGCCAGCCATATCCCCATCGGTAGCCCGATAAGAATACAGAAGAACAGCGAAGTCAGAACCAGCGCCAGTGTCACCATTGCTTGTGACCACGCACCGATAGCGCCAATAGCAACCAGTGATATCAGGGTTGCCACGCCCATTCCTAAGGTGGAGAACTGCCAGGCGATCAGCGCGAAAACCAGAATGGCGATCGGTGCTGGCATGCCCAGTAGCAGGTGCTGAAAGCCACTGAGAATAAAATCAACCGGCACACGAATGCCCTGGAACAGGGGGCGAAAATTCAGCACAACCCAGTCGATACCGTGGGTGACCCAGGAATCCAGTGGCACCCAAGTGTTATGAAACGGATCCATCAGACTGAAATGCTCGGGAGCAGCGGCCGGAGTACTATTCAACCAATCGGTACTTTGTGTCGCAGTGCTCTGAACGGCCTGAGAAGCAACCTCATGGCTGGTACTGCTGGCGGCATGGCTACCCTCTGCCATGCTCGCTCCCCACGGGTCAACAGCGGCTGACAGTGTCTGAGGGGCGGTATCTGTTGCCGCCGGTGCTGTTGAAGCTGCCGCATCCGTCGCCCAAGGATTACTGTCTACAGGGGTACTGCTTTGAATTGGATCACTCATTTGGCGTCTCCTTATCTAAAGCCTGCAACAGCATGGCTTTGGAAATAATACCGATATAACTGTTGTCTTCACCGACCACAGGGACCGCACACGGGGCCTGGGCAACCAGTGAAATCAACTCACTGAGGGGCATGTCTGCGGGAACCGGCGCAGGATCGGCCAGTAAGGCACTATCCAGCGACTGGCTCTCCGCCAAGGCTTTTTTCAGTGAATCTATCGATACCACGCCAATAAACTTCTGCCCGCGTTCCAGCACATAGCCATAATCGCGGTCTTCATCTTGAAGCAGTTTTAATGCTGAACGAGGGCCGAAACCCGGGGTTTTACGAATTAATGATACCGGGCGACGGCGCGCGATATCCTTGGCACTAAAGACGTGGCTGATATCGACGCCACGGAAGAAGGTGCGCACATAGTCATTAGCCGGATTATTCAGTATTTCATCCGGGGTGCCGACCTGTACTACTTCGCCGCCCTGCATAATGGCGATACGATCACCAATGCGCATGGCTTCATCCAAATCATGAGAGATAAAGACAATGGTCCTTTGATGTTTGGCCTGTAATTTGACCAGCTCATCTTGCATTTCTGTACGTATTAAGGGGTCTAGCGCTGAAAAGGCCTCATCCATTAATAAGATGTCAGGGTTATTGGCCATCGCCCGGGCTAAACCGACGCGCTGACGCATCCCGCCGGAAAGTTCATCGGGGTAGGAGTGGGCGTAGCTTTCCAGACTCACCTGACGCAGTGCTTCCAGCGCTTTGTCGTGACGTTCCTGCAAAGGGACGCCAGCCAGCTCCATACCGAATGCGGTGTTATCGAGAACATTCAAATGGGGCATTAATGCAAAGGACTGAAAGACCATACTGATCTTATTACGGCGTACGGTGCGCAGGGCACTATCAGATATTTTGGCAATATCTTCGCCATCGATCAGTACTTCTCCACGGGTGGGTTCTATCAGACGATTGAGAAGGCGTACCAGGGTGGATTTACCAGAACCGGATAACCCCATGATGACGAATATCTCGCCTTCTTCAATGGCCAGATTGGCATCTTTAACGCCAACGGACAAACCAGTTTTGGCAAATATCTGCTCTTTATTCTTACCTGATTCAAGCAGCTTAAAAGCCCGTTCTGGATGCTCACCAAATATTTTATATAGATTCTTTACTTCGAGTTTAATTGCCATGCAGCTGGTGTATTCCTCTGTCAATTTTGAATTATGTTTATTCGATCAATGTTATCCTGATGAAAAAATAGAGCGCCATATACCCTAACACAATG
>NZ_JAZGQA010000489.1:0-567 GCF_048593855.1 Yersinia sp. 2542 StPb PI | reverse complement strand
ATACGCCCGACTACCTTATAAAATATCTCTATCTAGATATGCTTAAACTATTACATTTCTCATTATTTGAGAAAGGTAATTTATATTTTCCAAGGTATCATTGCTAGGGGATTTGTGTTTTTCAATGAATTTCGCGGTTAAATAAATATCTTTATTTTCATTTGATCTACTAAGGATTATTATATCGCCGTAGAAAATTGGAACAGGAAGTCCGCAAGTCAGACTAACAATTATACTTTCTTTTCTTTCTTTAAAGTCTGATGAGTTTATCAGCATATTCAAGAAGTTATATGAATTTGCAACTGGAAAATCAGACTTCTGAGCTAATATACATAGTAAATGGTCAATACTTAGCCATGGAATATTATTAGCATGAGAAAGTTGAATGGTTGAGAAAACTGAAGGGTCGATTATGTCTTTTATTTTTACAAGATTTTCAGGGGTATCAACAACGTTGATTTTTTCTTCTTGAGAAATATCAATTAACAGCTTTAATTGTTGAATAAAAGCATAAGAATTCTTTCTTATATCTTCTGCTGTAATTCGTTGCATACCAAATTTAGTAAC
>NZ_JAZGQA010000488.1:0-569 GCF_048593855.1 Yersinia sp. 2542 StPb PI | reverse complement strand
CTGATATTTCTATTAGATCAAAAAATGTAAATAACAGTGGCTCTAATATCAGTGGTAATAATATTGATATTCAAGCTGATAACTTAAATAACAGTGTTGGTTATATTTATTCGGCTAAAAATTTATTAATTAAGCTAGCTGAATCTTTGAATAATTTATCTGGTGACATTTTTAGCGATAATAACCTCTCTTTAATTCTCTCTAAAGATTATCGCTACAATGATGATAGTGGTGATATTAATGCTAGAGGTGAACTCTCTATTAAGACTACGGGTTCTATCATTATTGACCGCATTCTGGAAAGTGCTGCAAGCATACTACTTAATGCAGATGAGAACATTAAAATTTCAAGTAATCAATCTATTTTGAGTCTTAAGGATGTCATTCTTAAGGCAATTAATATTACTAATAGTAGTGGAGCTTTGATTTTCTCCTCGCAAGATATTATTATTGATGCAGAGAAAGGTAAGTTTCTAAATGAAGAAAATGCTAATGTTCTTAGTATGGGTAAAATTGATATTGTTGCAGAGAATATAAAGAATGATGGTGGTAATATTCGTTCTCAAGGC
>NZ_JAZGQA010000487.1:0-572 GCF_048593855.1 Yersinia sp. 2542 StPb PI | reverse complement strand
CTTTCATTCCCTGCTATTAGTCCAGCCATAACGGGACTTTTTGCTGTTATCCAACTCATTGATAATGATAACATGGAATTAAATGCAGCCAATGTCAATCCTATTTTACCTGCCTCAATAGCGCCTTGATGAGCAAACAGCATCGGGTTAAAAAGTTGAAAAATAAAATAACCACTTAACCAACTGAGCGCAATCTTCCATTGAAATGGGAATATTTCTTTTCTCCATGAAATCTTGCTAGTTGCAGAATAGCTATCGTTTTTAAATAGCAATGCCCTATACTTCTTAAGCACCCAGATGAGAGATATTAACGCTGCGGTCCCACTAATTACAGGTGTTGCTATTAACCCATATCCTGATAGTAAAAGTATAATTAGAGTTGCATATCCTAAAAATGATTGGGCAAGTCTGATAGAAGCAACCTGTCCTACAAACCCCATACCTTCAAGTACAGCTAAAAATGGGCTAACAAAAAGGTTAATAGATGAAAAAAAGACTAATAATATCCAAGCAGGGAGCCATTTACTAAATGATAGTTCTCCTGTTGTATGAAAAAAATAAATTCCCGATAA
>NZ_JAZGQA010000486.1:0-577 GCF_048593855.1 Yersinia sp. 2542 StPb PI | reverse complement strand
AATAACATTAAAGAATGATATTAATCTACAGCAACTAAAATCATCAGGGTTTTATAACAGGATAAAATCATATCAAATAGCACCGGCAATCTGTTTTTATACAGAAGATGGGTTTCAGGGTGAAACTACTTGTTTAGCATCCAATCAACAAATAGATTTTTATCACGATACAGAAAACATCCTTGAGTCTGACAGAGAAGTACTACCTATTCATAATGATAGTATTCAATCCATCACCATACCCCAAGGAATGATAGCAACAATCTACAAGAATGATAATTTCAATGCTCCTTTTTTTAAGTTAACAGAAAGCATTACTGATAATAGTTTAAAAGCACTGGAAATGAGTAATACAATCACTGGTATCAAGGTATCAGAAAGCAAAGGCCTGAGCTGTGATCAACAGTGTGTCATTGTAACCAACCATAAAATAAAACTCGCTGATGTATTTGGTAAATACTGGAACGACGAACGATTGAAAAATAAGCAGATTTTATTGGTTTTTAACACTATGAATTTAGGAGAAGACGATAATTATGTTCTCACATTATTTAACGGTGCGAACATTAACATTAAT
>NZ_JAZGQA010000485.1:0-577 GCF_048593855.1 Yersinia sp. 2542 StPb PI | reverse complement strand
ACCAAACATTCAAAAACTCATATTGCGTTTATCTGATATAGATAGACAAATTTTTTACTCCTATAAACCTTTTAGAAAAAGAAGCATTAGCCGATTTATTGTTAAATACATTAATAATCAATGGGAAGTCAGTAATATTGCCTGCCCAGAATTAACTAACTTTACTCAACATGCTGACTACCCCTCAGATTTAAGGCAATTAAAACGTCAATTCCCGCCAATGGACCCGGCAATAAGTCATTCACTTATATTAAAAAAGCTCATAAGGAGTTTCGTCGAAATGCTGTGCGAATGTGAGCATGGGCAAAAAATAGAAAAGGTTGAAGTTACCTGTCATCAGATGTCTTTGATTATTGATAATACAATGAATTCGGTCTGCAATTCGCCAGAGGGCTTACATCAGGATGGATGTGACTATATTGTATCAGCATTAATTATTGATAAATACAATATTGACGGAGGAACGAGTAAACTCTACTGTACAGAAAGAGAAGAGTTTATTAAATCACAAACATTGAACTGTGGTGAAGGTTTGTTTCATATCGATAGAAATTCAACCATTTGGCACAAAGTGACC
>NZ_JAZGQA010000484.1:0-580 GCF_048593855.1 Yersinia sp. 2542 StPb PI | reverse complement strand
GGTAGCTGGGCAATAGTTTCAAGTGTAAATATTACCATTCCCGAAAACGTACCTAAAATGACTACTAGCACAGGGCCTAAACGTGAAAATATTAAGAAGGTACTGTAATGCTTTTAGATAAAATACAGCAAACATACTATGCTGCAAGCAGTTCGCTATCAAATATTAATAGGCAATCATGCTTAGGTGGGATTGCATTGATATGGTTATTCAAGGGAAGTATCAGCAAAAGTACACTAACTGACTCATCTGAATCAATTCTATTATTCCCTAATATATTATATTGGTCATTGGTTTTCCTCGTTATATCTTTAATAATGGATTTTTTACAATATGCTGTAACCACTCTTATTTGGGGTGTATACGGTTATAGAAAAGAAAAATACCTTGAAAAGAATGGATTTGATAAGGAAAAACATATTTCAAAAGAACCTCCAGATTGTATAAACCACCCAGCACTATTATTATTCTGGGTAAAGATAGTATTATCTGCCTTAGGCTTTTATAAGCTAACAACATTTATGCTTACGATAACCATTGGATATTGAAAGATAATATAATCATTTTTAATTCTTTCAAC
>NZ_JAZGQA010000483.1:0-580 GCF_048593855.1 Yersinia sp. 2542 StPb PI | reverse complement strand
TAAAATGAAACATAGATTACAAAATTGCTTAGATCAACATAAAATATAAATTAAATTAACTTTTGTTTAACCATTGTTTAACAATGTATTTATCTTTCATCTATGGCTATTAATTCCCCAGGCGTAATTGATATCCCCCCAATAAGGGGGGATTCGTTATTACATACTTCCGTTGCCTGCGTTACCATTCCCACCGCTACCATTCCCCCCATTGCCGTTACCACCATTACCACTACCACCATTGCCCCCGTTACCACCATTACCCCCATTGCCGCCGTTGCCATTACCACCGTTACCATTACCGCCATTACCCCCATTGCCACCGTTACCATTACCACCGTTGCCGTTACCGCCGTTACCGTTGCCTCCGTTTCCATTCCCTCCATGACCACCACCATGGCCGCCGTGCTTAATCAACATCAAGTCTGAGGTCATGGACGTATTTTGTGTGTAACTTGTATCCTTCATCAATTTCGATACATCAACCGTAGCGGCTGATACATAAAAGGAACATGCTGATAATACTGAGGTTGCAGCGAGCATAATTACGTTAATCTTTTTCATAGGAATATCCTTCAAT
>NZ_JAZGQA010000482.1:0-585 GCF_048593855.1 Yersinia sp. 2542 StPb PI | reverse complement strand
CAATTAGCCAACGGTAAAGCCAGCGCGATGATGCGGTTTACCTCGACCTGTGTGCCTCAGGGTCAGGTTGATGAGCGTCGGGCCACGACCATAAAAAGTGAGTGATATCATGAAAAAGCTCCTGTTGGTTTGTCTGGTTTTGATGCCAATAAAATCAGTTTACGCATTGACTTGCACCTATATCACGGGCAGGGAGGCGATAAATACTACCATTCAGCTTCAGGGTGCCAATATTACTGTAGGCCCTGACATGCCAGACGGCACAGTGCTGTACCGACAATATTTCAAGCCATCGTTTCAACCTGCGATCAATTGCGATGGTGGCCATACTTTTACTGTAAATGATGTGATAAGGCTGGCACCCAGACCATTATCATCCTGGAATGGAAACCCTTATCCCGGGCAAATATATGAAACCGGTGTTCCAGGTATTGGCTTTGTTGCCTGGTACTCTGGCACTCCGTTTCCGAGGTTAAGAACCCAGGGAACTGCCCCTGGTTCCGTCACTCGCAGCTTTGCACCTGAATTCGACATCTCTTTAGTCAAGATAGGACCGGTAACCCCCGGTATTCTGCTTGGGTCTAA
>NZ_JAZGQA010000481.1:0-605 GCF_048593855.1 Yersinia sp. 2542 StPb PI | reverse complement strand
AGCGATCATGGGCACTGTTTTACTCATATCAGAAAGAGGGTAGCAAAATATAAATCATTAACAGGAGAAGAAATTAAACAGATCAATCAAGATATTAATTCTATTGCTAAAATTTATGAGGATTATTTCCTAAGTTGGTTTGAAGATAATAACGTCGATTGGGTATTTTGCTTAAATATTACACTTTCGGATGCCGTTCCTGTTAGCCTGGCACTGCACAACGCAGCGAGAAAGTATTGGGCTAAAAAAGATAACGGCGGTATTATTTTTTGGGATCATGACCTATTTGGTAGTTATGCCATTTATGAACATGAAGAAAGACTATATCCTGAAAAACCCAATATATTGACACCCATACCACAAGATAATACCTATACTAAATGGATAGTTGCGTCTGAAGCCTTGGCGAAGGAAAGTAGAGACTATCCAACAGAACTGGTACCTGATGTCATTCCTAATATATTACCGTCAATCGATGTATCTGCTTTTAGCAAAATTCACATTGATTTTTTAAACCAATATAATATAGCTATAGATTCATCTATTGTTATCGTTCCCGTTAGAGTATTTAGAGTCAAGGGTATCGAAATATCAATAAGTGAAGT
>NZ_JAZGQA010000480.1:0-605 GCF_048593855.1 Yersinia sp. 2542 StPb PI | reverse complement strand
ATATTATTGAGGATATTATTGTCTGCTCCGGCTTAGGCCATCATCGCTATCGCAACTTTCCAGCAATACTTTTTACCAACAATGCGTTTACCAAAAAAAATCTGACCTGAGCCAGATTTAATTACAGCTAAACGTGATAGATAGCAGTGTAAATTACAGTGCTACTACGTTTACAGCTGAAGGGCCTTTCTGGCCTTGCTCGATGCTGAACTCTACGTTCTGGCCTTCATCAAGAGTTTTGTAATCAGTGCCCTGGATTGCAGAGAAATGTACGAATACATCTTTGCTACCGTCAGCAGGAGAAATAAAACCAAAACCTTTACCAGCGTCAAACCATTTTACTAAACCAGTCATTTTATTAGACATAGAGATATTTCCTTCATTATTTGTGCCAAAACGTGGCAATTGTGGTCTGCTGATCAAGAGTTACTTATGGGGGCACTAAAGAAGGAAATTCGTCGGAGAAGTGATGTCTAAAAAATATCGCTTTAACTAGGAACTGCTTTACTTAAATGGCTTACATAAATAGGTCTGTGCTACAAACCGATGAAGCTATTAACGCATGCTGAGATATTAATAGCAAGGCTTATTTATTTTGAGTATTA
>NZ_JAZGQA010000047.1:0-27011 GCF_048593855.1 Yersinia sp. 2542 StPb PI | reverse complement strand
TTGCCGCATTTATCCTCGGCAGATACGCATCACTTTCTCATCATTCTGAATTGACATAAATTANTCGACAAAGAGGATTGCTAGCAGATAATCTCTTGGCGGAACCACAAACATACCTATTAGATAGGGTCACACTAATGATCCCACAGATTTCTCAGGCACCGGGTGTCATCCAGTTGGTGCTGGATTTTTTGGATGCTTTGAAGCAAAACGGATTCACCGGCGATACCGCCACTAATTATGCTGATCGCCTGACCATGGCAACGGACAACAGCATTTACCAACTGCTACCCGACGCCGTGGTTTTTCCTCGTTCGACTGCGGATGTTGCCTTGATTGGCCGTCTGGCTGGCCTGGAGAGTTTTAAATCCCTGGTATTTACGCCGCGCGGCGGCGGGACTGGCACCAATGGCCAGGCACTGAACAGTGGCATTGTGGTGGATATGTCGCGCCATATGAACCGTATTCTGGAGATTAATCCCGAACAGGGTTGGGTGCGGGTTGAAGCGGGGGTGATTAAAGATCAGCTCAATCAATATCTGCGGCCATTCGGCTACTTCTTTTCGCCCGAGTTATCGACCAGTAACCGCGCTACGTTGGGTGGAATGATCAATACCGATGCTTCCGGTCAGGGGTCGCTAGTGTATGGCAAAACGTCCGACCATGTGTTGGGGCTGCGTGCCATATTGCTGGGTGGAACCCTGCTCGATACCCGCGCCATGCCGACGGCATTGGCACAAACGATTGCTCAGGAGGACTCTGTAACCGGCCGTATTTATCATACGGTGCTGCATCACTGCCGTGAGCAGCGCGCGCTGATTCTGGAGAAATTCCCGCAATTAAACCGTTTCCTGACCGGGTATGATTTACGTCATGTTTTCAGCGATGACCTGCAAACCTTTGACCTGACAAGAATTTTAACCGGTGCAGAAGGCACTCTGGCCTTCATTACTGAAGCGACACTGGATATAACGCCGCTGCCTAAAGTTCGCCGTCTGGTGAATGTAAAGTATGACTCCTTCGATTCCGCTCTGCGTAATGCCCCGTTTATGGTGGAAGCCAAAGCGCTGTCAGTGGAAACCGTGGACTCTAAAGTTCTTAATCTGGCCAAAGAAGATATTGTCTGGCACTCAGTAAAAGAGCTGATTACCGATATCCCTGATAAAGAGATGCTGGGGTTGAATATCGTTGAGTTTGCCGGTGATGATAAGGCACTGATCGATAGTCAAATGGAGGCACTTTGTCAGCGCTTGGATGACCTGATGTCTGCTCAGCAAGGCGGCGTTATTGGTTACCAGATTTGCAGTGAGTTAGCGGGTATTGAGCGTATCTATGGTATGCGCAAAAAAGCGGTTGGCTTATTAGGCAACAGTAAAGGCCAGGCTAAGCCCATTCCGTTTGCGGAAGATACCTGTGTGCCACCACAACATTTGGCCGATTATATTGTCGAGTTCCGCCAACTGCTTGATAGCCACAATTTGAGCTACGGCATGTTTGGCCACGTGGATGCGGGGGTATTACATGTACGCCCAGCGCTGGATATGTGCGATCCACAGCAAGAAATGCTGATGAAACAGATATCTGACCAAGTGGTGCAACTGACGGCGCGCTATGGCGGCTTGCTATGGGGCGAGCACGGTAAGGGTTTCCGTGCAGAATACAGCCCTGACTTCTTTGGTGAAGTGCTTTACCACGAGTTGCGGCGCATTAAATCCGTTTTCGATCCTGATAATCGCTTAAATCCGGGGAAAATATGCTCACCGTTGGGCAGTGATGCGCCAATGATGAAAGTGGATACCTCAGATAAACGCGGTACCTTGGACCGGCGTATTCCGTTAGCAGTAAGAACCTCATTCCGTGGTGCGATGGAATGTAATGGTAACGGTCTGTGCTTTAACTTTGATGCACGTAGCCCGATGTGCCCGTCGATGAAGATTACCGGTGACCGTATTCATTCACCAAAAGGCCGGGCAACGCTGGTGCGAGAATGGTTACGGCTGCTATCTGAGCAAGGGGTTGACCCCATTGCACTAGAGAAAGGGCTGGCGACCAAACGCCCCAGCCTGCGTAGTTTGATTGAGAAAACCCGTAATACCTGGGCTGCCAGTCAGGGGGATTATGATTTCTCACATGAAGTCAAAGAGGCGATGTCAGGTTGTCTGGCATGCAAAGCTTGCTCGACGCAGTGCCCGATAAAAATTGATGTACCGGGCTTCCGCTCCCGCTTCCTACAGTTGTATCACACCCGTTATCACCGCCCACTGCGTGACTATGTGGTGGCTGGAGTAGAGAGTTATGCGCCGTTAATGGCCAAAACCCCAAAAGTGTTTAACTTTTTCCTCAAACAACCGTGGGTCAGGGAGCTAAGCCGGAAGAGTATTGGTATGGTGGACTTACCGATGCTTTCTAGCCCAACGTTGAAGCAATCATTATCCGGCCATTATGCCAGTACTATGACCCTGGAGCAGTTGGAGAAACTGTCTGAGTCAGAGCGCCGCCAGCATGTGCTGATCGTGCAGGATCCCTTCACCAGTTACTACGACGCTCAGGTGGTGGCGGATTTTGTTCGCTTGGTCGAAAAACTGGGCTTCAATCCCGTGCTGTTGCCATTCTCACCCAACGGTAAAGCGCAGCACATTAAAGGTTTCCTGCAACGTTTTGCTAAAACGGCGCGTAAGACGGCAGATTTTCTTAATCGCATTTCGTTACTGGGGATGCCGATGGTTGGGGTTGATCCGGCGCTGGTTCTTTGTTATCGCGATGAATATAAAGAGATTCTTGGTGATACGCGCGGTGACTTTGCGGTGCAATTGGTGCACGAATGGCTACAAGTGGCCCTGGCTGACCTGCCAGAGCAGCAGATGAGTGGCGAATCCTGGTACCTGTTTGGACATTGCACCGAAACCACGGCACTACCTGCCAGCAGCCAGCACTGGGCAGCAATATTCTCCCGTTATGGTGCCAAACTGGAAAACATCAGTGTCGGGTGTTGTGGCATGGCCGGAACTTATGGTCATGAAGCGAAGAACATCGATAACTCGTTGGGTATTTACGCGTTATCCTGGCAACAGGCGTTACAAAAGTTACCGGGTAAACGTTGTTTAGCCACAGGTTACTCTTGCCGGAGTCAGGTTAAACGTATTGAAGGCAATGGACTGAGACATCCGTTACAAGCTTTGCTTGAGCTGGTTTAACCTGCGAGCTGAGTATGCTATTTACTTGGTGCTACTTGCCGCCGCCTCGCAGAGGCAAAGCCCAAGGATGGGCTGAGTAATCAGAACAGCTATTACTGCTGTAATTTCAACAACCAAGGGGAAAAGATGCTGTGGAAACGCACCGCAACGCTGGAACAGTTAAACCAGCAATGCCAGGGCTGTATGGTTGGGCATTTGGGCATTGAGTTTACCCGCCTCTCTGATAACGAAATAGAAGCCACGATGCCAGTAGACCAGCGGACGACTCAACCTTTCGGTTTGCTTCATGGTGGTGCGTCGGTGGTGCTGGCGGAGTCGCTCGGTTCGATGGCCGGATATCTGTGTACCACCGAAGGCCAGCAAGTCGTGGGGTTGGAGATTAATGCTAACCACCTGAAAGCAGTACGTTCCGGGAAAGTACGGGGTTGCTGTCGGGCCATTCATATCGGCCGCAGCCATCAGGTGTGGCAGATTGAGGTTTTTGATGAAGAAGACCATCTGTGTTGTACCTCGCGTTTAACCGTCGCCGTGTTGTCCCGATAAGGTCATTCCCCGCCAAATTACACGTGATTAGACTACTCAGGGCCAGCCAACGGCTCTGAGTGACTTCAACAGCTCATGGCACTTGCTGCTGCTCCCTTCAGACTGTTTCATTTATCCGATAAATGCGGCGAATCTCTATGATAGGTTTCCCCTGTGGGGGTTTTCAGCTAAAGTTAAAACAGAAATAGGTATTTTTTATGAATGTTTTAAATACTCAGCGGCTGACTGCGATTAGCCCTTGATATAGTAAGGGATTCTAGCGTCACCGGGGAATTTATTCATTTATTTCAGGGTGATAAAAGTGCATTTTTTCCTCCAGACCTCTTCGGCCATCGCAGCATGCTTACTCGTTGCCGCCTCATTCGAGGTTCAAACGGCACTTTTCTTAATATCCCTGCAAAACAAACGGTTGAAGTGATAATTATTATCACTACCATTGTGAATAATCTGTGTTGATTCTTCAATAATCAGCCAGCAAATTGTTAACCTGAAAAGATCAACCTAATGGGTGATTGCGAAATATAAGGTAGGGCATATGCAACAGGAATCAGTCGGGACATTTTCACTCGACGAGAATGTCTGGCAGGGTGTAACGATAACAGAGAGCGCTGCCGCACAAATTACACGGCTCATGCAGCAAGATCCGCAAATTAAAGGGTTGCAGCTTGGCGTGAAACAATCCGGTTGTGCGGGGTTTGCTTATGTAATGGATATGGCTAAAGAGCCCGCCAGCGACGCTCTGGTTTTCGAACAGGGCAGTGCCAAACTCTACGTACCGTTAAAAGCGATGCCGTTTATCGATGGCACCGAGGTGGATTATGTCCGCGAAGGGCTAAACCAGATTTTTAAATTTAATAATCCTAAAGCTCAGCATTCCTGCGGGTGTGGCGAGAGTTTTGGCGTTTGAGCGATGTAAACGAAATGACACGAAGCAATGTAGAGGTTCCAGATGATGTGCAGGCTTGGGTCAGCGATGGTCGTTACAAAGAAGGCTTTTTTACCCAGCTTGCGACTGATCAGTTAGCGAAAGGCCTTAGTGAAGATGTCATTCGCGCCATCTCAGCGAAACGTAATGAGCCTGAATGGATGCTGGAGTTTCGTCTTGGTGCTTATCGTAGTTGGCTCGAAATGGAAGAGCCTCACTGGCTGAAAGCCAATTATAAAAGTCTGGATTATCAGGATTACAGTTATTACTCCGCCCCATCCTGTGGCAGTTGTGATGACAGTTGTGATTTGCAACCCGGTGCAGTGCAGCAATCGTCTGCGGACAGTGCGGCACCACGTGATCTGTCTGAACAGGCGATGAATGAGTACCTCACCGCAGAGGTCGAATCTGCCTTTGCCCAGCTAGGGGTTCCGGTACGCGAAGGGGCCGAGGTAGCAGTAGACGCTATTTTTGACTCGGTTTCGGTTGCGACTACCTATCGTGGGAAATTAGCCGAACAAGGGATTATTTTCTGCTCATTTAGCGAAGCCATTCAGGAATACCCGGATTTGGTACGTAAATATCTGGGGTCGGTGGTACCGGCTAAAGATAACTTTTTTGCCGCGTTAAATGCGGCGGTGGCCTCTGATGGCACTTTTGTTTATGTGCCAAAAGGTGTGCGCTGTCCGATGGAGCTATCCACCTATTTCCGTATTAATGCGGCTAAAACAGGGCAGTTTGAACGCACCATTCTGATTGCTGACGAAGACAGTTATGTCAGTTATATCGAAGGGTGCTCAGCGCCAGTGCGAGACAGCTACCAGCTACACGCTGCGGTCGTTGAAGTCATTTTGCACAAAAATGCTGAAGTGAAATACTCAACGGTGCAGAACTGGTTCGCCGGTGCTGATAGCACTGGCGGTATTCTTAACTTCGTGACCAAACGTGCGCTGTGTGAAGGTGCGGGTTCAAAAATGTCATGGACTCAATCTGAGACTGGCTCCGCTATTACCTGGAAATATCCAAGCGTTATTTTACAGGGTGATAACTCAATCGGTGAGTTCTTCTCGGTGGCACTAACGAATGGCCACCAGCAAGCCGATACCGGTACCAAGATGATTCATATTGGCAAAAACACCAAATCAACAATTATTGCCAAAGGGATCTCTGCTGGGCATAGCCAGAACACCTACCGTGGTTTGGTGAAAATCCTGCCCGGTGCGGATAACGCACGTAACTTCACGCAATGTGATTCGATGTTGATTGGGCCGGACTCCGGTGCGCATACCTTCCCGTATGTGGAAGTGCGCAATAACTCAGCCCAATTGGAACACGAAGCGACAACATCAAAAATTGGCGATGACCAACTGTTTTATTGCTTGCAGCGTGGCATCAGTGAAGATGATGCCATCTCAATGATTGTTAACGGATTCTGTAAAGATGTGTTCTCCGAACTGCCACTGGAGTTTGCCGTCGAAGCACAGAAACTGTTAGCCATCAGTCTGGAACACAGTGTCGGTTAAGTGTGAGTTGAAACACGCATTCGCAGAGTTTTGCGCTCTGGCGCACCAAGGAACCCTATGTTAAGCATTAAGAATTTAAAAGTCAGTGTTGAAGGTAATGAAATCCTCAAAGGTTTGGATCTGGAGATCAAACCCGGTGAAGTGCACGCCATCATGGGGCCAAACGGCTCAGGGAAAAGTACATTATCTGCCGCGTTGGCGGGGCGTGAAGAGTATGAGGTGACCGAGGGGCATATAACCTTTAAAGGGAAAGACCTGCTGGAGTTGGACCCAGAGGATCGCGCGGGTGAAGGCGTATTTTTGGCTTTTCAGTACCCGGTGGAAATTCCGGGTGTCAGTAACCATTTCTTCTTGCAAACTGCCGTCAATGCGGTGCGTAAATATCGCCAGCAAGAGCCATTGGACCGCTTTGATTTCGCTGATTTTATTGAAGAAAAAATTGAGTTACTGAAGATGCCGGCTGATTTGTTGACCCGTTCGGTTAATGTGGGCTTCTCCGGCGGCGAAAAGAAACGTAACGATATTCTGCAAATGGCGGCACTGGAACCCTCGTTATGTATTCTGGATGAAACCGACTCTGGGCTGGATATTGATGCGCTGAAAATTGTCGCTAACGGGGTTAACTCGCTACGTAACGAAAACCGTGCATTTATTATTGTGACTCACTATCAGCGTATCCTTGATTATGTAAAACCCGACTTTGTGCATGTGCTGTATCAGGGGCGGATCATTAAGTCAGGTGATTTCACATTGGTAAAACAGTTGGAGGAGCAAGGCTATGGCTGGCTTACCGACCAACAGTAAAATGCTGGAACAGCAGCATCTGCAACAAAAACAGCGTGCTGATGCGCTCAAGCACTTCGGTCAACTGTTTAATCAGCGCCAGAGTGGCCATTCAACACAGGCTAGTGCGCACTGGCAACAGGTGTTGCAGTTGGGCTTCCCGAGCTTTAAACATGAAGACTGGAAATACACGCCACTGGAACGTTTGCTGGTCAATAATTTCAGTTTCGCCAGCCCTGCGCAGGTGACGGCTAGCCAACGCGATGAACTGTCGTTGGTGCAAGATGCTCATCGTTTAGTCTTTATTGATGGCCGATATGCACCTGAACTCAGTGATATTGAGTGTGGCCCTTATCAACTGACCAACCTGAGTGGAAATACGCAGTTTCCTCCGGCGATCCAATCTGAGGTGTTTTTGCATCTGACGGAAAGTCTGGCGCAGGAAAGTCTGCATATCCGATTGCCGGTGGGGAAACACAGTGAGAAGCCGCTTTATCTGCTGCATATCAGCTCAGGCAATGATTCTGACGTGGTGAATACCAGTCACTACCGACACCATCTGGTGATTGAAGCTAATGCACAGGCTGAAGTGATTGAACATTTCGTTAGTCTGAGTGAGCACCCTCACTTTACCGGCGCACGGCTTACCATTGCGGTAGGTGATAATGCTGAACTGCGCCATTGTAAATTGGCATTTGAAACCCCTCACAGCTATCACTTTGCCCATAATGATCTGGTATTAAGTCGTGATGCGCGGGCGCGTAGTTATAGTTTCCTGCTGGGGGCCGGGTTGACCCGTCATAATACCAGCGCCCAGCTGAACGGCGAAGGTGCCACGTTATCTATTAATAGCTTGCTGCTCCCGATAGGGCGCGAAATCTGCGATACCCGCAGCTATCTGGAGCACAATAAGGGTTATTGTGAAAGCCGCCAGTTACACAAAACCATTGTGCGTGAACGGGGTAAAGCTATCTTTAACGGCATGATTAAAGTGGCTCAACATGCATTAAAAACTGACGGCCAGATGACCAACAATAATTTACTGTTGAGTAAATTGGCTGAAGTTGATACCAAGCCACAGTTAGAAATTTATGCCGATGATGTGAAATGCAGTCATGGTGCGACGGTTGGGCGCATTGATGCAGAACAGCTTTTTTATCTGCAATCGCGCGGGATTAATCAGGCTGATGCGCAACAGATGATTATTTTTGCCTTTGCCGCCGAATTGACGGAAGCCATTCACAGCGACGCCATTCGCAAAGTGGTGCTGGCGCGGATTGCTGAGCGCTTAGCCGGAGAATCGCTATGAGTTTCCCTATCGAACAGGTCAGAGCTGATTTTCCACTGCTGAGCCGTCAGGTTAACGGCCAGCCGCTGGCCTATCTGGACAGCGCCGCCAGCGCACAGAAGCCACAAGTGGTCATCGACAGGGAGCTTAACTTTTATCGTGAGGGTTATGCCGCAGTCCATCGTGGTATCCATACCCTAAGTAGCGAAGCGACCCAACAGATGGAAGCGGTGCGCAGCCAGGTTGCAGGTTTTATTAATGCCGCCTCGGCTGAAGAGATTGTTTTTGTTAAAGGGACCACCGAGGCCATCAACCTGGTGGCTAACAGTTATGGCCGTCATTTCCTGAGCGCCGGTGACAGCATCATCATCACTGAGATGGAGCATCACGCCAATATTGTGCCGTGGCAGATGTTAGCAACTGACTTGGGTGTTGAAATTCGTATCTGGCCGCTGACGGCGACCGGGGAACTTGAGTTAGCGGCATTGGCGGACTTAATTGATGACACCACCCGGTTGTTGGCGATTACTCAGGTTTCCAACGTATTGGGGACCGTGAATCCCATACAGCAGATTGTTGCTCAGGCTAAAGCTGCTGGTCTGGTGGTGCTGGTGGATGGTGCGCAGGCTATCATGCATCAATCGATAGATGTGCAGGCATTGGATTGTGATTTTTATGTCTTCTCCGGCCATAAACTTTATGGACCGTCGGGCATTGGTATTTTATACGGCAAGAGTGAACTGCTACAACACATGCCACCATGGGAAGGGGGCGGTTCGATGATCAAAACCGTTAGCCTGACGCAAGGTACCACTTTTGCTGATGCGCCGTGGCGTTTCGAGGCCGGTTCACCCAATACCGCAGGCATTATGGGACTGGGTGCGGCTATCAGTTATGTTACTGATCTTGGACTTGCGCAGATCCAGCACTATGAGCAGTCGCTGATGCAGTATGCCTTGAAACAACTGGGTCAGGTAAACAGCCTGACACTTTATGGCCCGCAAGCCCGTGCCGGGGTTATCGCGTTTAATTTAGGGGTGCACCACGCGTATGATGTTGGCAGTTTCCTTGACCAATACGGTATCGCGATTCGTACTGGTCATCATTGTGCCATGCCTCTGATGGCGTTCTACCAGGTCCCGAGTATGTGTCGTGCCTCATTAGCACTTTATAATACCCGTGAGGAAGTCGATCGCTTGGTGGCAGGGCTACAGCGCATTGAAAAATTACTAGGTTGAGTGCTATTAATAAGCGCCGTACCTAAAATCAACTATTACCACATTATTGATGCCGTAGGATGAAACTCATTAATGCCAATGAGCTTACACGTTCGTGTAATTTGGCGGGGCAGTGGGTCTTAATCTCCTGCGACATCAAGTACAAAGGGTATCAGGAAGCACGCTATGGCTGTTTTGCCAGATAAAGATAAATTGATTCGTAACTTTTCCCGTTGTTTGAATTGGGAAGAAAAGTATCTGTATGTGATCGAGTTAGGTGGGCAGTTGGCAGCGTTAACGGAACAACAGCGCCAGCCGGAGAATCTTATTTCCGGTTGCCAAAGCCAGGTGTGGATTGCCATGACAATCTCTGATGAGGGCCAGGTGGTTTTTGCTGGTGACAGTGATGCGGCTATCGTTAAAGGGTTGGTCGCGGTGGTGTTTATCCTTTATCAAGGTTTAACGCCACAACAGATAATCGAATTGGATGTTCGGCCATTTTTTGCCGACTTAGCCCTGAGTCAGCACCTGACACCATCGCGTTCGCAAGGTCTGGAAGCGATGATCCGTGCTATTCGCATTAAAGCGGCAAGTTTAAAAGCTCACTAATTCATGCCAACATTTTGTGCTTTATTCCTCGGTGGCTGACCATTTTTGCGTCATGGGTCACAGTCTTAAAATGGTGGAATTTCAGCAGGTTAAATCGGCTTTCTTGCTGGATAAAGCATAATAAATTACTTTGTAACACCTTGATTTCTAGAGATATAAATTGCCTTTATAATAATGGCTGTTACTATATGTTGGCCTTATAATTGGCTGCTAGAATTAACGTAGATATACCCGTCATCTTTCAAACTGCTGGTGTGTTGGCTGCTCTCATCCCCCCGAATCACTTACTTGCGTAAGCTCAGCGGGATTCATTTGTTTGCCGCCTTCCTGCAACTTGAAATCTATCGGGTATAGCCGTGTAAACCGAATTTGAAGAAGTGATGTAGGAACTAAGCATGAAACGTGCATTAACTTTGATTGGTATGTTATTCGCAACTTGTATGGCGGGAAGTATCACCGCTGCCAATGCGACCGAGTATCCTCTACCGCCAGCCAATAGCCGTCTGATTGGTGAAAATACTACCTATACCGTTCCAAACGATGGCCGTCCGCTTGAGGCTATTGCTGCCGATTATAAAATCGGTTTGCTGGGGATGCTCGAAGCCAACCCAGGTGCTGACCCGTATTTGCCGTTACCGGGTTCAGTATTAACTATCCCGACCCAGATGTTGCTGCCTGATACCCCACGTGAAGGTATCGTCATCAACCTGGCTGAGCTGCGTCTTTATTACTACCCTAAAGGCCAGAACAAGGTCATCGTATATCCTATCGGTATCGGCCAGTTAGGGCGTAATACTCCGACGATGACGACGTCTGTTAGCCAGAAGATCCCGAATCCGACCTGGACACCGACTGCGAACATCCGTAAGCACTACCTGGCACAAGGCGTTACCTTGCCATCAGTTGTTCCAGCAGGGCCGGAAAACCCAATGGGCCTGTTTGCTATGCGTCTGTCAGCCGGCGGCGGTGAGTACTTGATCCACGGTACTAATGCCAACTTTGGTATCGGTATGCGTGTCAGCTCCGGGTGTATCCGTTTACGTCCTGATGATATCAAGGCACTATTCAGCTCAGTACCTAAAGGTACTCGCGTACAGATAGTCAACGAACCGGTTAAATATTCCGTAGAACCTGATGGTAAACGTTATGTGGAAGTTCATCAGCCGTTGTCCCGTGTAGACAGTGATGACCCACAAACGATGCCAATTGCGATTAGCAGCAGCCTACTGAAGTTTATGAGTGACAGCCAGACTGATGCTCAAGTGGTCCAGGATGCGATTGTACGCCGCGCTGGCATGCCCGTCATCGTAACGGTAGGTGAGACTGCCCCTGTAGAGGCTCCGGCCGCTGTAGCGCCTCAGGGCGAGCAACAGGCACAACCGCAGCAACCGGCTGATGAAGCCGCACCTAAGCTGGTTCAGCCAGGTCCGGTCTACTCCGCCGCTAATTAAGTTTTAGATGCACCTTTGCCATGGCAACTTATCCGTCGTGGCAAAGCGTGTAGCAGCAACCGCAGGATGATATGGCGAGTAGTAGCAAAGGAAGGTCGATATCAAGGAAGGTAACGTCAGGGATTCATTTTAGCGGGGTAAAAAAAATGGCGCACAATGTGCGCCATTTTTCATTTTCAGGAAGTAATATTACTTCTTGTAAGCGTGAGCTTGGTTGTCCAGACGTTGGTTAGCACGTGCTGCATCGTCTTTAGCTGCTTGAACGTCAGAACGGATTGCGTTCACGTCGTTGCTCAGTTGGTCAACTTTAGCGTTCAGAGTTTGAACGTCAGAAGACAGTTGGTCGATTTTAGCATTGCTTGAACAACCAGCCAGCATAGTTGAAGCCAGGATTACCGCGCCCAGTACAAGTTTAGTACGATTCATTATTAACACCCTCTAGATTAAGTTAATCTCCATGTAGCGTTACAAGTATTACACAAAGTTTTTTCGAAAGAGAATAAATTTTTAGTGTTAGAGGGGTTTATTTTGATCGTTCGCTCAAAGAAGCACCTTGTTTTAAAAAAAAGTTAAAAAAACGAGGCAAAACAGCCGGATTCTATGAGATAAGTCTTATTTGAAAAAATGGCTTTAACGCAGTTGGGATAAAGCAGATTTTTCAGAAAGTTTATTTGGACGGTTTAAAAAAGGAAACGCCGCTATTGAAAGCGGCGTTTTTAATTATCATCCGAGAGGACGTGTTGGGATTATAACACGTGCACCGAAGCAGTATTGGTGGTGCCACTTGCCACCAGAGCACCAGAAACCATAACCACAACTTCGCCTTTCAGTGCCAGACCGCTGGCCAAAGCAGCTTCTTTACCGATGCGGTAGAAATCATCAGTTGAAGCGATCTTATCGACCAGTTGAGTCACCACGCCTTTAGTCAGAATAAGCTGACGTGCGGTGGTTTCATTGGTGGTCAATGCCAGAATGGTGGCGGTAGGGAAGTATTTACGCACTGATTTTGCTGATTTACCGCCGCCAGTGGCAACGATAATCAGTTTTGCTTCCAGCTTTTCTGCTGTTTCTACCGCGCCACGGCAAACGGCTTCGGTGATACGCATTTTACGATTATCATTCAGCGTATCAATGCGGCTAGGCATAATTCGGTCTGTACGCTCACAGATGGTCGCCATGATGGTGACAGACTCTAATGGGTACTTACCCTTGGCGCTTTCACCCGACAGCATCACGGCGTCTGTACCGTCCAGAATGGCGTTAGCAACGTCGCCAGCTTCTGCACGGGTAGGGCGTGGGTTTTTGATCATTGAATCGAGCATTTGCGTTGCAGTGATAACAACTTTGCGAGCGCGGTTACATTTCTCAATCATCATCTTCTGCGCGAAGATAACTTCTTCAACCGGGATCTCAACACCCAGGTCACCACGGGCAACCATGATACCGTCAGATGCTTCCAGGATTTCGTCGAAGTTATTCAGACCTTCCTGGTTTTCGATTTTAGAGATGATTTGGATATGCTCGCCACCGTGCGCTTTCAGGTGTTCGCGAATTTCCAGCACGTCTGAACGTTTACGGATAAACGAGGCTGCAACGAAGTCCACACCTTGCTCACAACCAAAGATCAGGTCAGCTTTATCTTTTTCAGCCAATGCAGGTAGCTGGATAGAAACGCCTGGCAGGTTAACGCCTTTGTTTTCACCCAGATCACCGTTGTTCAGTACTTTACATACCACGGTGCTTTCAGTGACTTCAGTCACTTCCATGCCGATCAGACCATCGTCAACCAGCACGGTATTACCAATTTTCAGGTCAGCAGCAAAACCGGGATAAGTCACAGCAACGATATTGTCGTTACCGATAACACTTTGATCCGTGGTAAAGGTGAAAGTTTGACCGGCAACCAGGGCTGCATCTTTGCCGCCTTCCAGTTTCATGGTGCGGATTTCAGGGCCTTTTGTGTCCAGCAGGATGCCAGCTTTGTGGCCGGTTTTTGCCATGACAGCACGAATATTCTTGATACGTTGACCATGTTCTTCATAGTCACCATGAGAAAAGTTCAAACGCATAACGTTCATGCCGGCATCAAGCAGTTTTGTCAGCATTTCTTCAGATTCGGTTTTGGGACCGATAGTACAAACAATTTTAGTCTTTTTGTCGTTCATGTTCATGAGGATTTTTCTACAAGTTGTGATGGATTAAAAACGAAAGTTCCGTTAATGAGATCAACGGAGTGGGATCTGATTAGTGTCTGGTGTAGCGAAACGTTACAAAGAAGCAAAACATTACTAAGGATAGATGACAGTTGCGGAAGTTGAGCGGAAAACTTTAGCACGAGGCTAACCGCATGATCGGTATACGATGGCGTAAATGTGAGTTGTATTTTTTTAGCGTATCGGCAGATCAAGATGCTGAAACCATTCAACTGAAACGACGGTTCGTATTATAAGCGGTAAGTAACGGGAAATGAAATAGAAAACAGAAACTCATTGCCGTTTTTTATAAAAAGGGGGAATTAGTCGCGCAAGTATTGCGAATATTTCTTAGTTTGTTGCGCAACTGGTGTGATTTTTAACATTTTTAGCCAATCCAGGGTTGAAAAACAAGCAGGAGGTGGCAGGGCGATTGGTTGATATTTATTGCTTTATCTCGGTTATATATTGCAGGAGATAGGGGGGTAAAAGAGTATTGGGAAGATTAAGAAAACAGAGAGTAAACCGCAAATGCAGAGTGGTGCGTTCTAATGGACTCGAACCATCGACCCCCACCATGTCAAGGTGGTGCTCTAACCAACTGAGCTAAGAACGCATCTAAAGATGATAAACCTGTTGCCAGAGTGGTGCGTCCGAATGGACTCGAACCATCGACCCCCACCATGTCAAGGTGGTGCTCTAACCAACTGAGCTACGGACGCACATTACCCGACTGACTTGACGCTACAGTGTTACCAACTGCAACGACTACTACCCTGGCGACTGAACTAACAAAATATTTAACGCAAGCTACATGCAATAAATTTGGTGCGTCCGAATGGACTCGAACCATCGACCCCCACCATGTCAAGGTGGTGCTCTAACCAACTGAGCTACGGACGCATCCTCTTTTATTACTCACCATCAATGCTGACAGCGGGGACGAATATTAACGAGCTGCCCGTCTGCTGGCAAGGGGAAAAACACAATATTCACCGCAAACTCACGTAATTGCTGCGCTTTTGCCCATTGCGCTGTTTTTTTCTCCACCTCGGTGTTTTACGCAGTCGCGACTCGCCAATATGAATTCTGCCCGTCACGCCAGAGACTATCGGTACTAATGCGCCGCCTTTTGCAGGATAAATGCTGCTGGTTGTTTTTGTAACCAGCGGATGCGCAGTGCCATTAAAATCGCCGCAGAAGTTAAGCCAATAACGAACCCAATCCAGAAACCACTTGGCCCCATGGCGGGCACGATATAATCGGTCAGCCCCAGCACGTAACCACTCGGTAACCCCAGTAACCAATAGGCAGTAAAGGTAATAAAGAAGATCGAACGTGTATCCTTATAACCACGTAGCACACCGCTACCGATCACTTGAATCGCATCCGATAGCTGGTAAATAGCGGCCAGCAACATCAAGTGCGAGGCCATCATTACCACTGCCGGTGTTTTGTTGTACAGCAAGGCAATATGCTCGCGGAAAATAACGGTAAATACCGCAGTGACACAGGCCAGCATTAAACCCACGGCAATACTGGTATAAGCGGCCACTCTCGCTTGTTCTACCGAGCCTTGACCGAGGCGGAAACCAACACGAATGGTAGCTGCTACGCTCAGCGACATCGGTAACATAAACATTAATGAACTAAAGTTGAGCGCAATTTGGTGCCCGGCAACAGCGACAATGCCCAGGGGCGAAACCAGTAAGGCGACAACCGCGAACAGCGTCACTTCAAAGAAGAGTGCCAGAGCAACCGGCAGGCCAAGGCCACCCAAGCGTTTCATTACTTGCCAGTCCGGTGCGGCGAACCCTTTCTCCAGTTTGATATCTTGCTGTGAACGAGCGCGGGTGACATACCAGCGCATCATCAGGAACATCACCCAGTAGACTGTGCCTGTTGCCACCCCGCACCCGACGCCACCCAATGCCGGAGCACCGAATTTCCCGTAGATGAAAATATAGTTAACCGGAATATTCACGAGCAAACCAATAAAGCCGATAACCATCCCCGGCTTGGTTTTGGATAAACCTTCACATTGATTACGTAGCACCTGGAAGAAGAGATAGCCCGGCGCACCCCACATAATGGCATGCAGGAAGCCAACGGCTTTATCTGCTAGCACGGGGTCAATATTATGCATTTGCATAATAACGTGGTCGCTATTATATAGAACAAACATAATTAGCAGTGAAACGCAAAGCGCCAACCAAAACCCTTGCCTGACTTGATGGGCAATTTGATTGCGACGCCCGGAACCGTTGAGCTGTGCAACTGTCGGGGTTAGTGCCAACAACAAACCATGGCCAAATAAAATAGCCGGTAACCAGATAGAAGTACCTACCGCCACGGCAGCCATATCAGTAGCACTGACAGAACCGGCCATAATGGTGTCAACCACGCCCATGGCGGTTTGAGATAATTGCGCGATGACAACGGGAATAGCGAGAGCCAATAAGCTACGCGCTTCGACGATATACTTCTGCACGTATGCACCTTTCTCTACCTGTCGCCCTTCAATATACAGGGGTGTTGGCTGCCCTTGCTCACTCCAGACACTTAGTTATCTAAGCTGCTGGAGGTTCACGCGGTTGCCGCCTACCTGTATCTCGAAGTAACTTGGGTATAACCTAGTTATGATTTCAATAACGACTATTTATCGCGCCATGGGCGATAAATAAAATAGCGGAAAAACAATAAAGGATTGTACCTGCTCATCGCGCTTAAGCAATCTTTGTTACTAATTATCAGCTAAATACCTCTTATCTGTTTTTTTAGTGTAAGTGGTTTGGTTTTCCTTATCTTCTGAGGCAAAATCAAGGCAAAGAAACTTTCTTTCTATAGATAAGAGGCATGGCGTATGTTTACCGGTATTGTTCAAGGCACCGCGCCGGTGGTTGCCATCGAAGAAAAATCAAATTTCCGCACCCATGTAGTCGACATGCCAGCGGAGATGTTGCCTGAATTAGCGTTAGGCGCTTCTGTTGCCCACAATGGTTGCTGTCTGACAGTCACCGCCGTTGAGGGTAATCGGGTTAGCTTTGATTTAATGAAGGAGACACTGCGTATTACCAATTTGGGCGATATTAAGGTTGGTGATAGCGTTAATTTGGAACGTGCGGCTAAATTCAGTGATGAAATCGGTGGACATCTCATGTCCGGCCATATTATTTGTACTGCTGAGATTACCAAAATATACACATCAGAAAATAATCGCCAGATCTGGTTTCGTATGCCCAGCTTTGATTTAATGAAGTATGTGTTACACAAAGGTTTTATCGGTATTGATGGTATCAGCCTAACTATTGGTGAGGTTGAGAGGAACCGCTTCTGTGTACATCTGATACCAGAAACACTGTCGCGGACCACATTAGGTAAAAAGCGTTTGGGACATCGGGTAAATATCGAGATCGATCCACAAACCCAGGCGGTGGTGGACACGGTTGAGCGGGTATTGGCTCAGCGGGAAACTGTATCCGCTACGCCGGTAGTTGATAAGGTCACTCGCGGATAAATGTGGGTTTAACGTAAATAGGATAGGATAGGACAGGCAGTTCACCTGTCCTTTTTAAGTATTAACGCGGCACGCGAATCCCACCCTCGACCCCGTTAGGGCTGAATAATACTTGCCACAGTTGGATGTCTCTGGCGCGGAAAGCACCCGCACAGGCATTGAGATAATAGCTAAACATCCGCTCAAATCGTGACGAGTAATTCGCAGCCAGGCTCGGCCAAGCGGTTTGAAAACGTTCATACCACGCCATCAGGGTGCGATCATAATCAGCGCCAAAATTGTGCCAATCTTCCATAATGAAATAAGGCTCACTGGCGTTAGCAATATGTTTTACTGACGGCAGGCAGCCATTAGGGAAGATATATTTATTAATCCACGGATCGATACTCAGATCGGTACGATTAGCACCGATGGTGTGCAGTAAGAACAGGCCATCTGGCTTCAAATTGCGGTTTACGACATCAAAATAGGTGTGATAGTTCTTTGGCCCGACATGCTCGAACATACCGACAGAAACGATACGATCGAACTGTTCGTTCAGATCACGGTAGTCTTGCAATAAAATAGTGACGTCTAAGCCTTCACAGCGTTTTTGTGCCAGTTTTTGTTGTTCAGCCGAAATGGTCACACCGGAAACGACGACCCCGTAATGCCGGGCGGCATAGGCGGCGAGGCCCCCCCAGCCACAACCGATATCGAGCAATGTCATGCCCGGAGCCAATTGAAGTTTTTCGCAGATCATCCGCAGTTTATTTTCCTGCGCTTGCTCAAGGGTCGTGGCATCTTTCCAGTAAGCGCATGAGTATTGCATATTCGAATCCAGCATTAGGCTAAACAGATCATTACCCAGATCGTAATGTTCTTTGCCAACAATCCAGGCTCTTTTCTTTGATTGCAAATTAATAATACGCGCAGCAGCAATGCGTAAAGTATCTTTGAGATGGTGTGGAAGTTGATTTTCCAGGCCAGCCCTGAGAACCCGTTGGAAAAAGATATCCAAGCGGTCACATTCCCACCAGCCGTCCATATAACTCTCACCTAATGCCAAAGATCCTTCTTGAAGTATTCGTTTGAAAAAGTCTGGGTTATTGACTCGAATGTCGAAAGGGCGTGAGCCATTGATTTCAATATCAGCCCGATTCAGCATTTCTTGTACAATGCGAAACCAAGGGGTTTCTTGAATACTCTGGTCTTCTATACAGGATGAACTCATAGCTTCTCCATCACTTTCTTCTGACTTATGACCCGCGATACATGCAGATACATACCAATAAGGTTGTCGTGACCTTGGTGTCTAATATCCATAACGGACAGAGGAAGATTAAGAAGAAACCCTAATAAAGATTGATTTAGGGTAACTCATCCATAAGCGTAAATGTGACGCAATCCACGCGCACAGAAAGTACTTAAGATAATGCTTTTTTTTAATGATATCGTAATCGGTTAAATCGAGTATAGGCTTGCCGGGAGGCTTTCTCAATAATAAATCACACCCGGCTCACGTGTTCCTTAGTGACTATTTCTATTGGAAATTAATTCACTCCGACCTTGACGCTACCGCTGTGTTAGCGGCTCTCGTTACTTAGCCCATCCTTGGGTCTTGCCTCTATCAGGCCGCCGCTTGCAGCGTTCAAATCGATTTCCGACCCGAATCATTCCTTATCCAGGCTCATCGTGGTTCATTCGCTTGTTGCTTTGCTGTGACACCGATGACGTTGGGCATCGAATTAGTATCATTTTTTTCTTTTCGCAATGCGTAGCAATGAATGCCATATCCTAAAAACGCCAGCACCACGGTCGACAACATCACGGTCACTGTTGCCAGCAATGGCTGGCTGATATAGGCCGATACCAACATACTGGCAACAAAACATAACCCGAGCTGAAGCGTATTTTGTAGCGCGGCTGCTTTACCGGTGTTCGCTGGAAAAGGCATTAATGCATTCGCTACGATAATAGGGTAGCAGGCACCATTCACCAGCGCCATTATGCAGAATGGAATAAGTAAGGTCAGCAGCGTCGGCGTGGTTAACGTTGCTATCAGATAAAGTGCAATCATGCTGATTGCATATCCCGCCAACAGCCACGGCAGCAAGGTATTGCCCTTGATCCGGGAAAGAGCACTGCGACAACCAAATCCACCTAACAGGAAGGCCAGGGTCTGGGGGACATAACTTAATCCGATGACATTCGGGCTATAGCCCATATCACCCAGAATAAAAGGTGAACCGGTTAACCAGGCAAAGAAACCGGCACTACAGGCAGCAAACATCATTACGTTGCCACTGAATGTTGCCGACTTAAGCAACTGCCAGAAACTGATGTTGGTGCTATTGCGTGCCGCATTATCTTGTGCGGTTTTTTTGCGTTCGTTCAACCGCGCCGTTGGGATCAATAGCAGCAACGTAACGGCCAGTAGCACTACAAAAATTGAACGCCAACTGAAGTGGTTTAATAACCAGGCACCCAGCAGCGGAGCTAACGCGGGAGAGAGTGCTACGAGCGGCATAATGGTGGCAAACACGCGATTGGCCTTGCCATCGCGATAACGGTCTACCACTAACGCCTGCCAACTTACAGCAGCAGAACACACCCCTACCGCCTGAATAAAGCGGAGGACCAATAATTGTGTCGCATTTTCAACCCATAAGATCCCCAGACAACCGATGGCAAATAACGCCAAACCGGCTAACAGTACCGGTTTACGGCCTAACTTATCCGATACGGGTCCCCAGATAAGCTGAGCGATAGCAAAACCGGCGAGGAAGATACTTAAGCTGGCACTGATGGCGCCGGCAGACGTTTGAAGCTCTTGTTGCATTGCGCCAAAAGCGGGCAGATACATGTCAGTGGCCAAATAGCCCAACATACTCAGACCGGCCAGATAGAACATAAAACCAGACGACGTTTTCATTCTTTATTTCTCTTTATATCCTTGGTCCTTGAAACCGCAGAGGTGTTAGCAGCGGCTCCAATGACGTTGGCTAAATTATAATTTTTGCAGGCAAAACTTCTGTTATAGAAAATTAATTGCGGAGGGCATTCTATCCGCTGCGATATTCTGTTGTGAAACGGTAATATTTGCACCATGCTGTTAAAAAATTTGATAGCAAATTAGTGATGTAAAAAGGTGAAAAATCATGTGGTCTGAATATTCACTGGATGTGGTGGACGCAGTAGCCCGTACTGGGAGTTTCAGTGCTGCTGCTCAAGAATTGCACCGCGTACCGTCTGCGATTAGTTATACGGTGCGCCAATTGGAAGAGTGGCTGGCCGTTCCGCTGTTTGAACGACGTCATCGCGATGTGGAATTAACCGAAGCTGGCGTGGTTTTTATTAAAGATGCGCGCGATGTTATCAAAAAAATGAATGACACACGCCGTCAGTGTCAACAGGTGGCGAATGGTTGGCGTGGGCAGTTAAATATAGTGATAGATAAAATTGTTAAACCACAGCGTAGTCGCCGCTTAGTGTTGGATTTTTATCGACATTTTCCTGATATTGAACTGCGGGTACGCTATGAAGTATTCAACGGTGTGTGGGATGCGCTGGTGGATGGACAGGCGGAAATGGCCATTGGTGCGACCCGCGCGATCCCGGTTGGTGGGCGGTTCATCTTTCGCGACATGGGCTTTTTAAGCTGGCATTGTGTAGTGAGTGTCGATCATCCTTTAGCCCAATTAACCGAGCCACTTAGCGATAATCAGTTACGGCCTTATCCCTCACTTTGCCTGGAAGATACCGCTCGTAATTTACCTAAACGTGACACCTGGACTTTAGCAAACCAGCAGCGATTGGTCGCCCCGGACTGGGCAACGGGAATCGATTGCTTGTGTGCAGGATTGTGCATCGGGATGGTGCCGGCACACATGGTATCGCCGTTGATTGAGCAAGGGAAGCTAGCGGCACTGACGCTGGCTGAACCGTTGCCCGATAGTCCATGTTGCTTGACCTGGGAGCAGAACAACCATTCACCAGCATTGGCCTGGCTGCTGGAATATCTAGGTGACAGTGTCACACTTAATGCCGAATGGTTGAAAGATGACAGTGAGTTATCAATCAATGACTGAGAATTAATGAGGCAAGATTAGCCGCCGGTAGAGCTAAACACTACCGGCAGGAGAGGATTAACGGCGATAATCGAGGAACGGACCATCAGCGACAGAACGACGCTCAATCAGTTTAGGGTGTACCTCAATGGTCTGCGAATCTTCACGTTTGCTGACAATACGGTCAAGTAACATGGCAAAGGCCGTTTCGCCCAGGCGCTCTTTGGGCTGGTGAATAGTGGTTAGCGCCGGCGAGAAATAGCGCGCATTACGCACATTATCATACCCGATCACCGAAATATCTTGTGGTACCCGTAGGCCCAACTCATCAGCAGCACATATCGCGCCCATGGCCATAATATCGCCGCCACAGAACACCGCCGTTGGGCGATGTTTTTGTGTCAGGATTTGATGCATCGCTTTATAACCGGATTCCGGTTCAAAATCCCCTTGGACTACCCACTCATCACGCAGGGTAATATTTGCTTCTTCTAGTGCTTTCAGGAACCCCTGGTGGCGGCCACCACCGGTATTACGGGCTAACTGGCCGGGGATAGCCCCAATGTCACGATGACCGCGCTCAATCAGGTAACGGCCCGCCAAATAGCCACCTTCAAAGGCGTTATCAATAATCGAGTCAGTAAAATCACCCCGAGCGGTTCCCCAATCCATGACGACCATTGGGATATTGCGATATTCTTCCAACATCCCGAGTAGCTGCTCAGGATATTCTGAACACATCACCAGCAACCCATCGACACGTTTTTGTGCCAACATCGCCAGATAAGCTTTTTGCTTGTCCAGATTATTATGAGAATTACATAAAATCAGGGTATAACCTTTGCTATAACAACTATTTTCGACCGCTTCGATCACTTCGGCAAAATAGGGCGCTTCGCNGGATGTTGCCAGTAAACCAATTGATTTAGTGTGATTAACTTTCAAACTGCGGGCTACAGCGCTGGGTGAATAATGCAGTTCTTTAATGGCAGCCCACACCGCAGCCTTGGTATTCTCGGCGACGAAACGAGTTTTGTTGATAACGTGCGAAACGGTGGTGGTGGACACACCCGCGTGTTTGGCCACATCTTTAATCGTTGCCATAAAAAGAATGACTCCTAAGCTTACCGGTTACAGTAGGGTAAGTATTATGTTAATCGTTTGCCTGCATAACCCGAAAACCGCTCAGACAAAAACACGATATTAGGCTGGGAAGTTAAATCAGCTGATTGTCTGAGAGTATTTATTGGACGTTATTAGTCGGTATGCAGTTATGAACTGCGAATTTTGGCTGATCTGGAGGAAAAGTGAAAGGGGTAATCAAAGTTATAAAGTGCGTAATGAGCACAAGATTTTTTTTCTGAACTGTGGGAAAATAATTTAACACACTAACTATGTGCCTTTTCTCTACTACAAACTAACCGGCTAAGGAGTTTTTATGGATACCAATCTGAAAATGTCGCTGATTACGACTGTTGGTGCGCTGGCGATGATTATTGTCTTTAGCTTCGTGGCGGTAATGAATTAATTAAACCGCTTGCCGGTGTGAAGTGATAAGTAGGGCGGGTTAACCCCGCCCTTAATTATTTTTACGCGTAATGCGACGATGGATTGTCACTCTTCTTGCCGTATCAGGCTAAATTTTTCTCAACGAAAGACCAGTTAACCAGTGCCCAGAAGTTTTCCAGGTATTTTGGCCGCGCATTGCGGTAATCAATATAGTAAGCATGTTCCCACACATCTACGGTTAACACCGGTTTATCGTTGGTGGTCAGTGGAGTTGCTGCATTAGACGTACTGACAATCGCCAGTGTGCCATCTGCTTTTTTAACCAGCCAGGTCCAGCCCGCACCAAAGTTTTTTACTGCCGCATCAGTAAATTGCGCTTTAAATTCAGCAAAAGAACCAAATGATTGATTAATGGCATCGGCAACTTTGCCCGTAGGTTCGCCGCCGCCGTTAGGTGACAGGCAGTGCCAGTAGAAGGTGTGGTTCCAGACTTGGGCCGCATTATTAAAGATCCCGCCATTAGAGGTTTTTACAATCTCTTCCAGCGTCTTACCCGCAAACTCAGTGTCTTTAATCAAGTTATTGAGATTAACCACATAGGTGTTGTGATGCTTGCCGTAGTGGTATTCCAGCGTTTCAGCTGAGATGTGGGGCTCTAGCGCATTTTGCGCATAGGGTAATGCCGGTAATTCAAAAGACATAGCTCTCTCCTTTCGGGGTTGCTCAGGGTGTTTGCTCCTCAAATCACATCAATTGCCACGGGCAGTGAGGTGGCGAAGAGCGGTTAAAGCTTAATTGTTGTATTTTTGTTGTGGGTATTAATCTTAACAACTTTCAACAAGAATGACAGATATAACCACACTGTTTGATGGGTGATTGTATCAACGTTATGCCATGGGGATAATAAGTGCAGGGGCGTTATTGTGCCATCAGCACCCGGTGAGACCACCGGGCGCAGACTGAAGTCTTAGCGGATGGTTTTCGGGGTGACCACACGGCGTGCGCCAACGTAATGATCCTGCCAGTAGTCATTGTCCAGCATACTGATACGAATTTCTTCGCCAGTGCGTGGGGACTGAATGAACTTACCGTTACCCAGATAGACGCCTACATGGTCGGCGACGCCACGGTTGGCAATATTGAAGAACACTAAATCCCCACTCTCCAGCTCAGCGCGTTTGACGGGGGCGGCGTCACGCAAGTGATACATCTCGTTCGCGGTACGCGGCATTTTTATTCTGATCACGTCTTTATAGGCGTAATAGATAAGCCCGCTGCAATCAAATCCGGTATTAGGAGAGGTGCCACCCCAACGATAAGGTTTACCGACTTGCTTCATCAGTTTGCTCATCGCGGTCTGTTTGGCGTGTTGNTAGCGTTTTTTATGCGCTGGACTGAGCTTGATTTTACTATTGGCGACTAATTCGGTAGCCGCTTTGCCTTGGCTTTTATTTCTGTGTCGGCCATAAGCGACTTTTTCTGTTTTTTTACCTGCGGCCACTTTTTTATTGGCTGCAGTTTTAATATTGGTTTTTTTCGGATTGCTGGTTTTTTTTGTAGCGATTTTACTGACTTCCTGCGTTTTCTTTTTAATGGTTTTAGTCGTGCCGGCGGCAATTTTCTTTTTATCGCTGCTGGTTGCTGTTTTGTTGGTAGTCACTTTGTTGGTAGGGGTTTTATTGCTGGCTACTTTTACTTTTTTGGTACTTTTATCTGCTTTACGTTTTTTACGATCATCAGGGCTGGCCTGGCTGACCTGTCCTTTCTTCTGCTCAGCAGACACATGAGCCTGCGGCGACGCATGCGCCAGATTTAAAAATAGCTGGGTAAACAGCAGCACAAACAGCGTAAATATTAAACGCATAATAACGCTACCAACCTTGCCCTGAGATGAATATGAAGAGTCACAGTATTGCCGAAACTCACGATATAAAAAAGCAGAGAGCGACAGGATCTTAATCGATATTGTGAGAAAACATTAATGGCTTAGATATTGTCGCTTTTTCACACGTCTAATGGACTTAAATCAACCATACGTCAACGAGTTATCTCTTTCCTACTTGAAGCCGCAGGGCAATCCCATAAAGAAGATAATAGTGAAGTGATGGGATCAAAAATGTTATTCTAAATGCACATATTTGTAGCTGACAATATAACCATTCGTCCACGGAGTAAAGCCCCTGCAAAAGATGGCGTTTTATTCCAGTGGTAACAGTCGCTACAATAGGCCGGACGCAATAATAAAACAGCCCTAATGGATAGGTTCTAAGTATTGTAGCCACTATATGGCTTGAGGAAGCAAGAAATGACGACGATTGATAAAATCCAGCGCCAGATAGCAGAAAACCCAATCCTGCTTTATATGAAGGGTTCACCAAAGTTACCTAACTGCGGTTTCTCGGCTCAGGCTGTGCAGGCGCTGTCTGCCTGTGGCGAACGCTTTGCTTATGTTGATATCCTGCAAAACCCGGATATTCGTGCGGAACTGCCAAAATATGCTAACTGGCCAACCTTCCCACAATTGTGGGTTGATGGTGAATTGGTCGGCGGTTGTGACATTCTGATGGAAATGTATCAGCGTGGCGAACTACAACAGTTGTTGAAAGAAACCGCTGACAAATACCGTGCACAAGAAGAAAAGCCTGCCGCAGAATAGGGCATGTGTGTTTTCGGTGACAAAAATAAAAAGGTGGCCTTTGAGCCACCTTTTTTTGAACGTAAAATTGTTGCGTCTTCTCTCATGAACAATCTTCTCTCATGAACACTGCGCTATTCGGATTCCCCCGCCGGTATAGGCCAGCCACCCAGTTTTTTCCAGCGGTTAACCAGTTCACAGAATAATTTTGCCGTTTGCATGGTGTCATACAATGCGGAGTGCGCCTGACTACTATCAAACGGAATACCTGCCGTCAGGCAGGCTTTCGCCAGCACAGTTTGCCCTAGCACCAGCCCACTGAGCGCCGCAGTATCAAAGGTTGCAAATGGGTGGAACGGGTTACGTTTCAAACTGGCGCGTTCAGCAGCAGCCATCACGAAGCTGTGATCAAAATTGGCGTTGTGTGCCACGATAATAGCTCGGTTACAGCCTTGATCTTTCAGCCCTTTACGCACGGCTTTAAAGATGGCATGCAAAGCATCGTATTCACTCACAGCACCACGCAAAGGGTTGGTCGGGTCAATGCCATTAAATGCCAGTGCTTCTGGTTGCAGATTGGCACCCTCAAAGGGTTCTACATGGAAATGCAGCGTTTCATCGGGTAATAACCAACCATCCTTGTTCATCTGCAAGGTCACGGCAGCAATTTCTAATAATGCATCGGTTTGCGCATTAAAACCGGCGGTTTCCACATCAATTACAACGGGGTAATACCCACGAAAACGGCCACTTAGGGCGTTAAGATCACTTTTATCTGCCATCAGTTTCTTATCTTCATCGAATTCAGCGCGCATTATGTCAAATTTTAGCGCGGGATGCAGGGGGATATCGCGATGAGAAAAAAGGCACCTTAGGTGCCTTTGCGCTAATCAGTTGCCAAGGCCGTGTCCGGCGCTCTTATTCTCGATTAACTCGATTTTGTAACCGTCGGGATCTTCGACAAAAGCAATAATAGTATTACCGCCTTTTACCGGGCCGGCTTCACGGGTCACATTCCCACCAGCCTGACGAATTTGATCGCAGGTAGCGGCAACATCATCCACGCCCAGCGCCAGGTGACCAAATGCAGTCCCCATGTCGTAACTGCTCACGTCCCAGTTATAGGTCAGTTCAATCACTGAACCTTCACTTTCATCGCTATAACCGACGAAAGCCAGCGAGTATTTATACTCCGTGTTTTCGCTGGTACGCAGTAAACGCATCCCTAATACCTTGGTGTAAAAATCGATAGAGCGTTGCAGGTCACCAACGCGGATCATGGTATGGAGTAAGCGCTTCATAATACCTCTTTATAATCAACAGTTTAAAGTTTTAAAATCATTATAAATCAAAACTGATATATAATCATATAGTAATATCATCCCGCTCACTACCATGACTCTTCTGATATTTGGTTATCATTATGGCGGGATTGTCCCTGGAAAGGGGGGAATAAATTGACTTTTTTTGTGACATTATGTCAGTACACTATTCTGATTCGGTAAAATATCTGTATTATCCCATGGTTAGTCGTAGGAATTTTATGGATATTATTCTTATGGATGAATCATTAAAT
>NZ_JAZGQA010000479.1:0-608 GCF_048593855.1 Yersinia sp. 2542 StPb PI | reverse complement strand
CTGACTATTTAGTGTATTACTATTGAAAATAAGTGTAATAGTCATAACGATAATTACGCATAAAATAAAAGTAATAAATGAACCTGTCGCATATACATAAGATAACCCTTTAATTACACTATATTGTGTCAGCCAATTATGCAATAACATAAAACCGAGAGGAAGTGATATTATTACTGCTATGACGATAGGTGTAATGTTCTGCTGTATAAAGAAAATAATATGCGTATAAATTGATCCGCCAATAGACTCCATTATTGCTAGTGTTTTTTCGAGCCGTTTGGTCTCTGAGGTGCTGATTATTATTGTGCTTATTAATACTAATTTGACTGTAAATAATGTTACCGTGTTGATCGTATTATACATAAGTATATTATTACTGAAATATTCTTGGTGTAACTTGCTGACTGATTTTATATGCTCAGTATTAACGTGATAGCGTTTTAATATTTTCTCTATTTTCCCGATGTCTTGAATGTTTTCAAGTTTGACCGCGCCATAGCGTTGGGGATTGTTTTGAATGAGAATAAGTAAGGGAGGCGCTGTCTCCTCTCTATCTGCCAGATAAAAGTCATCGATCACATTCAGTACCCTAACTGAATGTTGCG
>NZ_JAZGQA010000478.1:0-639 GCF_048593855.1 Yersinia sp. 2542 StPb PI | reverse complement strand
CCCAATTATCTCGCTGGAGATAATATAATAAAAAATAATCCTACCAGTAGGATGGTTCCACATTGACTCAATAGTCGTTGGATCCATAAAGTAAAGAAAAAGAGAGAATACAAAAGGTATGATAGAGAGAATATTTACTGACATCCGTGTTTGTGCCGTCATCACGGCTTTCTTCTGTTCGGATGTTTTGCTTTTTGTTATCACTTGGGACAATCGACTGGTAAGTTCTCTTAATTGCCCACCTTGTTGCAAGTTAAGTAAAATGATGGTGATAAGAAAGTAAAACTCGGGGTAACGAAAGCGTTGATAGGCATCATAAAAAACAGTTTCAGGAGACTCTCCCACATTCAATCGGCGGCAAATAAGGCTTAATTCATTCCCTAATGGCCCACCGACCTCTTTCCCACAACGTTCTAATACCTGGTTAATACTGGCACCGCTACTGGCCGCCATATTAATCATCAACAAGACCTCTGGGAAATCTCTTTTAAATAGCTTGTGATTATTTTTACGCGAAAAGCGTATTTGAAAAAATATGATACTGAACAAAATAAATGTCAATACCACCAGAGTATTTATCCCAAACCATGTTTTATTTATAATGTAAATGCATATTGCATAACCGATAGGCATGGCTAT
>NZ_JAZGQA010000477.1:0-652 GCF_048593855.1 Yersinia sp. 2542 StPb PI | reverse complement strand
AGCTGAAGTTTTAGCAATGATAGGAAAAGAGTTTAAATTAAAAGGTTATATTAACCAAGACTGTATCTCTTTTCTTAATGAAAGAGAACAACAAGTCTCTACATTCTTGGGGAATGGTATTACCTTACCTCATCTGCCTAAATCAGCCACAAATATCATTGTTAAAACCGGTGTTGAGATTTTTCAATTCCCTGATGGTGTCATCTGGGATAGAAGTAATGTTATGTTTATTGCCATTGGGGTTATTGCTAAAGAAAAAGAGCATATTGATGTGTTAAAAGATGTAGCCTCTATTTTTAGTGATGAAATTATTGCCAATGCGCTCTCATTAATCTCAAATAAACAGGATTTTCTCCGTATCCTTAATCGTAAATAGGGGAGGGTCGTGTAAGCCTGGAATTGTAGGGTTTATTAGCAGATTAAATAGCAAAAAGTTCACTTGAGGTTGCTTAAGTGGGCTTTTTTAATTTGGTAGTTGTAAAACCATCTCAATGTGCTGGCTGACGCTTAACAGTAGTGACTTTTATTAACCACTTCGGCATAAAGTTATTAAGGCGATTTGATGCCATTCGCGCATGTTTCCATCCTGAAACAGAACCTGGGTACTCAGAAAAAGAGTAGGTTACTATCGCGTATGCCTCTATATGACGTT
>NZ_JAZGQA010000476.1:0-653 GCF_048593855.1 Yersinia sp. 2542 StPb PI | reverse complement strand
AACACATTATGGGTATATCTATTATTTCTCAATATTATTAATTAATAGACCTTGCTAATTAGTGAGGTCTTTTTTGTGGGTGATATTAATCAAATAAATGAAAAGGCATTTAAATATAAAAGGAGAGCAGTAATGAGTGATATCCAAACTGTTTTGACGCGTTGGGGTGTATGGGCTAGGGATAACTCTCATCTGGATTATCCTCATATCGCTAGCGGGTTTAAGGGATTGGTGACGAGCAATAGACAGGTAGAGTCATGTTGCGATAATGATGGATTAGCCATTGATAAAACAATAGGAAATTTACAGCGGGCCTCGCGAGAAAAAGAACTGGAGCTTATCCTTCGACATTATGTGTATGGGCAATCTAAAGCCTCTATTGCCCGATTGAAAAAATGTAATGAACGGGAGATTCGACGTCAATTACAAGTTGCTGAAAGTTTTATTGAAGGATGCATAATGCAATTGGGCATTTCACTGGAAATGCAGGTGGAGTGATTTTTTATAAACATAATAAGCTTTAATAGAATAGAGCAATCAAGAATAGATCTTATTATCGGTAATTAGACTTGAATCAGACGTGGAATAGGGCGGGGCAAGGCATATGACTGGTTGTGGTAATTAGAAACCAGAATATAAACTGTCTCTGCGAC
>NZ_JAZGQA010000475.1:0-656 GCF_048593855.1 Yersinia sp. 2542 StPb PI | reverse complement strand
GCGCTTTCCAGCCTAACTCTTTATTTGCCAATGAAGAGTCTGACCAACACTCTGCAATATCGCCTGTTCTTCTAGGTGCGATTTTATATTTTATATCTTTATTAGATACTTTACTTAAAACGTTAATGATTTCAAAAACTGAATATCCCTTACCTGTACCAAGATTATATACAGAAACACCATCTATACTACCAGATTTTCTTAAAGCAGCTAAATGACCTTCTGCAAGATCCATAACATGAATATAATCCCTTATACCAGTTCCATCAGGCGTAGGATAATCGTTGCCATAAATAGATACGGATTCTAACCGGCCAATTGCAACTTGCAATAAATATGGGACAAGATTATTGGGAATCCCATTAGGATCTTCACCGATCAGTCCAGACTCATGTGCCCCTACAGGATTAAAATAGCGTAAGCATGTAGCATTGAATTTTGGTTCAGCATTAGAAATGCTTTTTAGCATTTCCTCAACGATCAGTTTTGATTCACCATAAGGGTTAGTTGTTCCGCCAGTTCTACAGTCTTCAGTTAATGGTTTTTTTTCTGGTGAGCCGTAGACAGTAGCTGAAGAACTAAATATAAAGTTGTAGACTTCAGCTTTAAGCATTGCGTTAATTAAATTCAAAGTGCCATAAATGTTATTTTTATAG
>NZ_JAZGQA010000474.1:0-659 GCF_048593855.1 Yersinia sp. 2542 StPb PI | reverse complement strand
ATAAATCAATAATAACTTTATCTGGATTATTGATACCTTCATTATGCATCTTGATGTATTGTGTCGTGTCTGCAGAAGTTATATGATAATAGGCTGCTCGAAAATAGTCCCTAGGGTGCGTGAAATTACCTCTCATACATAATGGAATGTTAGGGTTTTGGAGGGTAGGGTTTTGCACTGCGTTATTACTTGAGTAACGGCGTAAAATTTTCTCAAAATATGGGAGAAAATCATCTTCATTAGAGGGTAATTCAAATAATTTAAATGGATCGGATCCATCGTTATTTTGATCCCTTATTTTTATAGCTGCTTGATATGCAGCAACAAATGCAGGAGTTTCACTAGTAAGGGTCATTTCCCCGAGATAAGGATCTTCGACAGTTTCGCCCACCGTCAACTTTTCAAGTATCCTGCCCAAGGGTGAATTAACATTCAAAAATAAAGGGTGTTCAGTCTCAACATCTCTAATTAAAATACGGTTATATTTTTTAAAGCCATCATTATATTCAACACCCTTAATGCAAGATTTGGGTAAATATACCAAATCTTGCTTATCAGTACGGTTCATCAATGAGTTATGATGGATATCTATTAGATACTTTGCCAGTTGGTTAGGGTTTACCACAAACCAGTCAACTAAAACACTTTCTGCAATATTA
>NZ_JAZGQA010000473.1:0-661 GCF_048593855.1 Yersinia sp. 2542 StPb PI | reverse complement strand
AAATATAAATAGCAACATAAATAAAGTATTCCCTGCCATTTAGGGTGTCGCTTAAGTTTGAACGTTGTGCTGTGTTTCACTATGGTTGCATAGTACTCCATATTACCCTGAGATATACATAATTCATTGATGGTATCTTTTATTTCATAATAGACACAGCTTATAATATTGTGTGAATTTAGTTCCCTTCCGATTTCTGATACTGAAAAATCTCTCGCACCACCATTATACCCCCTAATTGCATTCAAATTACCTTCATCATGTAGAATGGAAGTGATCTGTTGTGCTGTGGCAGGACTAATTCTTTTTGAAAGAATATTCAGCGTCCTCTTTCTTTCAAAGTTTAAAGCTTCTGAAACCAGGTTCTGGACAGTGCTGTAACCGGGGAGTGCTATGCGTCGCTGCCCCAAAAATGCAAGTAGCTCATCAAAAATATATTTTGGTTCCATGCATATAGTTGCCACATCATTCAGGCGTTCGGTTAGCTCATTTTTAATCGATGGTGTCAGTTGTTCAAATCCAAGGGTAGATAGCATTCGTTTGACAAGGCGAGACTTCGTACTTTTCGGTAAGTCTATATTTAGATTTGTACTTTTATTTTTATAATACGTATGGATGATGTGCTTTATGTCACCTCTTACATTTTTTGATGTAAATTCAG
>NZ_JAZGQA010000472.1:0-666 GCF_048593855.1 Yersinia sp. 2542 StPb PI | reverse complement strand
TGTGATATCCATGAGTGTGATGGGGGTGTGATTCATCACCGAAAATCCGATACTAATTTAATTAGTGCTGGTTTGACGAGAGCACGGGCTGAAAGTTATCGTAAAAGTAAGTTATCTATAAAAAACTGGGATAAACGATTTAAGAATACAATAAAAGATAGATCTGTATTATCAAATCACTCACCTAGTTGGCTTAATACTGATGGTGGTGTGTATACAATTATTGAGTCTGAGGCAGTTGTTTATCGGAAAATATTCGAAATGTTTAATAATGGATATGGACAGGCCGCCATACGAACCTACCTTAATGATAACGGAATGACAATAAATGGACGGACAATCGGAACATGGATGATCCACAAAGTATTAAATGACGATCGCTTATGGGGACGTTTGAGAACTAAATCAGACTTAAGAAAAGAACATGATGGTTTATTGATTTATCCTGTAGTTGTTGAGCGAGAAATTTTTAACACAGCATCTCTAATTTTAAGTTCAAAAGGGAAAAGCATTAAAATAAACAAACGAGCAAACAACATTTTCACTGGTTTAATGATATGTGGTGTTTGTAAAAATGGTCATTTATTAGTAAATCATGATAAACGTGGGAGTTACTTACGGTGTAGTAATTCACTTTCATCAAATACCCGTTGTATAGCCAGAGGT
>NZ_JAZGQA010000471.1:0-675 GCF_048593855.1 Yersinia sp. 2542 StPb PI | reverse complement strand
GCAGACATGAAGTAATAATCCCACCTCTTAAAAAACGAAGAGTGGAAGTTTAGTTATGTGCAAAAGGAATAAAGATATTATTAAGGATGGTAATTTAAGAACAAAAATTGCCACCATTGTGTGTTTCGCATTTTCAGTACTCTCTACTTCACCTCAAGCTGCGGCTGAAGATGGCACCATTACTTTTACGGGAGCAGTCTCGGCTGTTACTTGTGAAATAACTGGTGGAACAGAAGCAGGGAGTGCTGGGAGTAATGATTTTACCGTTCCTCTTAAAACTGTCAGTACTTCTGCATTATCAAGTATTGGTCAACGTGCGCAAGCAACTAAATTTTATATCGCACTAACAGGAGCAGAATGTACTGATGGCGCAAAAGCAAATGTGAATTTTGAAAGGGCCAGAGGCACGATTGACGATAGCACTGGCAATTTGAAAAATTCTGCTGTAGACGCTGCTGCTAATGTGCAAATTAGTATTCTAAATAAAGATACTACTCCTTTAAATTTATCGGTAGCAAATGATAAACATCAAGAACAAACTATTGCAGGTAACAGTGCTCGATTTGATTATTGGGCAGAATATGTAGCCACCGGTGTGGTGACTGCGGGTAATGTAGAATCAAGTCTTATTTATTCTATAGTTTATAACTAATTTTTGGGGGCTTGCTCTTTAAG
>NZ_JAZGQA010000470.1:0-687 GCF_048593855.1 Yersinia sp. 2542 StPb PI | reverse complement strand
AATTAGGACATATCTTGGATGATCTCAATGGACTAAAAAGAATACCAGTGGATATAATTCAACGGCAATAAATTATTATCAAAAACAGGGTCTGGCTATTATTAACCAGAGTCTACATTCATTTTATTCTGGGGTGTCTATTTTGTTAAAAAAAAGTGTTTTCCTATTATTTGCTATGGTCGTTGTTCTTGCCGGTTGTTCTGAACCTGAACCAACAGGCACTAAAGTTTTTGGTGGCAAAGCTTACATTGAGATGCCAGCTGAATTCACTTTAATGTCTAAAGAAATGCTGGCAACTAAATACCCTCAGCAGAATGCACCACAAGAAGCCTATTCCGTTGAACAGGGCAGTGTGTCCTTCGCATTCAGCGATAGCAATAGCGCCATACCCGATGGCAAGCTCGCTGAAGTTGTTAATATGATGAAGAAACAATTTGCGCCATTCAAACCGACTCTGGAAGAGAAGGATGTTGATGGGCGTAAAGCTTATATCATCACTATGGATACCCCGGCTGCTGATGGAACCATCAAGAATGTGATGTTGCTCACTACGATTGATGGGAAATTAGTTATTGCTACGTTTAACACGACTGAAGCTTTAGCTGACAAATATATTGATGTTGGCAAGAATGCACTGCTTTCTTTAAAGTTTAAGAAGTAACCATTAGTTAATTCAGTTATTTTAAG
>NZ_JAZGQA010000046.1:0-27103 GCF_048593855.1 Yersinia sp. 2542 StPb PI | reverse complement strand
ATGAGTAATAAAATAATTACTCTTTAGGGTTAATCGGTGGTAGATATTGAGCAAGATCAATTAATTTAGTGGTTATTTACGCAGTTTGTCACTGTTAAATCTATTTGCGTTATTACCTTTTTTATATAACGATTTGTTTAATGAGAATAGCTATCAAACAAGATGATACTTTGGTAATTATTTCTTCAGGTAAACTGTTGCGGTTAAATGAATTTGGCCTCAGTTTTGAGGTACACTTAGATCGCAGTTTTACTAACAATAATGGATAACGTAGCCTGCTAAATTGGCTATCAAAAATAATCTGTATTCAACAGCCAAAATATTTAACGTCTATACCCAATAGATTACAAAGTGCAGGAAGGCGGTCAGGAACAGATGTGCTCACCGCTCACAGGGGCCGAGTAACATCAACCGTCAATCCCCCCATGCAATTTGCAAGATAATGGGCATATATCGGTTACAGGGACATTACTTATATGACCAAAAGTCACACCATTATGATCGTTGATGACCATCCCCTTATGCGCCGTGGTATTCGGCAATTACTTGAGATGGACCACAGTTTTGATGTCGTTGCCGAAGCTAACTGCGGCAGTGAGGCTATTACCGCAGCGGCCAAATGTCAGCCGGATGTCATTCTGCTCGACCTGAATATGAAAGGTATGTCTGGGCTAGATACCCTAAAAGCATTACGACATGACGGGATTGATGCGCGAATTATCGTGCTGACAGTTTCTGATGCGCGCAGCGATGTATATGCCATGATTGATGCCGGTGCTGATGGTTATCTGCTCAAAGATAGCGAACCGGAAGTATTACTGGAAAATATCCGTCAGGCAGCGCGTGGCGAGAATGTATTCAGCAATGAAGTTGCACAGTACTTATCCTCCCGCCATGAAGAGATTAATCCTTTCTCCGAGTTAACCGAGCGTGAATTAGATGTGCTGCAAGAAGTGGCGCGCGGTATGTCCAATAAGCAAGTCGCATTTGAATTACACATTTCAGAAGAAACCGTAAAAGTACATATTCGCAATTTATTGCGTAAGTTAAATGTGCGTTCGCGAGTGGCAGCAACCATTTTGTTTTTGGAAAATAAAAAGTACTAACCACCACCCAATTATTTAATAGCCACCAAACTATTCGCTGGCTGTCAGGCTACTCAATGGCCGCTAAAATAAAATCATGGTTATCGTATATCCATTTTTTGTTCAGTGGCCCCCAACTATCTAACTGGTAATAACCCGCGTTATTGCGCACGCCATGCTGCACAAAAGTCAGAGTGATACCCAAACCGGGTAGCGCCTTCAAGACATCTTGCAAAGTGCGCCGTGGCCAGCCGGTCAATTCCATCAAGCGCGGTACATTAAGCGAGTCACCACTGCTGATTAACCAGCAGAGATAGAGACGGCGGGCAAACACTGGATTTAGCTCCATAAAAATTCCTATTTTGAGTGACTGCTATTCCCTGCTTATTTAACATTGCAACCTGGCTGCCACGCTAAATTCTTGGGATATAATCAGTTTACCTGATGCCAGAAAAAACACCTGTTTATCATTATTTTCTACATTGAGATGGATTAACTCAGTTTTATCGAGGTTTTTTACAGGTTCTCCATATTTTCTTCACGTTTCCACTCGCATTCCCGCGTAAAGTGCACAGTAGATTCTGCTGGATATGATTTTTTATATATAGAGGCTGGCACTGCATGGCTAATTTTTTCATCGACCGCCCGATCTTTGCTTGGGTATTGGCGATAATTTTGTGTCTTACCGGGGCTTTAGCAATCTCAACGCTGCCGGTTGAGCAATACCCGAATCTGGCACCACCTAACGTCCGCATCAGTGCCTCATATCCAGGAGCCTCGGCACAAACACTGGAAAATACCGTCACGCAGGTTATCGAGCAAAGCATGACCGGCCTTGATAAGCTGTTGTATATGTCATCGCAAAGCAGCAACTCTGGCAGCGCATCAATAACCCTGACATTCCAAGCGGGTACTGATCCTAACGAAGCGATGCAGCAGGTACAGAATCAGTTGCAGTCTGCCATTAAAAAACTGCCACAAGACGTACAACAGCAAGGGGTTTCAGTTTCAAAATCCGGTGATAACACCTTGATGATGGTGGCCTTTGTCTCCACCGATGGCAGTATGGATAAACAAGATATTGCCGACTATGTCGCCAGTAATCTGCAAGACCCACTTAGCCGTATCGAAGGGGTCGGCAGCATTGATGCCTTCGGTTCCCAATATGCTATGCGTATCTGGCTCGACCCCAATAAACTCAATAATTATCAACTGACCACCCAAGATATTGTCAGCGCTATCCAATCGCAAAATAGTCAGATTGCGGTGGGCCAATTAGGTGGAACCCCTGCCGTCGATAATCAGGCATTAAATGCCACCATTAATGCTCAATCTCAATTACAGACACCAGAGCAATTTAGGGAGATCACGCTGCGGGTCAACCAGGACGGGTCGCTGGTCACATTGGGTGATGTGGCTAAAATTGAGATGGGTGCTGAAAGATATGATTATCTGAGTCGCTTTAATGGCCAGGCTGCATCAGGGATGAGTATCAAGCTCGCCTCCGGTGCCAATGAATTGCAAACCGATGAGTTGGTTAAGGCCCGGATAGCAGAACTGGCCCCGTTTTTCCCGCACGGTCTTGAAGCCAAAATCGCTTATGAAACCACACCGTTCGTTAAAGCCTCAATCAAGGATGTGGTAAAAACATTGTTGGAAGCCATTTTGTTGGTTTTCCTGGTGATGTATCTCTTTTTGCAGAATTTCCGCGCCACCCTTATCCCAACAATTGCCGTCCCAGTGGTGCTATTGGGCACGTTCGCAGTACTGTCGGCGTTCGGATTCAGTATTAATACCCTAACCATGTTTGCCATTGTATTGGCGATCGGACTGTTAGTTGACGATGCCATCGTGGTGGTGGAAAACGTCGAACGAGTGATGAGCGAAGAAGGACTAGGGCCGCGCGAAGCCACTCGTAAGTCTATGGGGCAAATTCAGGGCGCATTGGTGGGTATTGCGCTGGTGCTGTCTGCCGTGTTTATCCCAATGGCATTCTTCGGTGGCACCACCGGGGCCATCTACCGCCAATTCTCCATTACCATCGTTTCTGCCATGGTGCTTTCGGTGCTGGTCGCCTTGATTCTAACCCCAGCACTTTGCGCCACCATGCTCAAACCCATTCAGCAGGGCCATCATCACGCCAAGCGTGGCTTTTTCGGTTGGTTTAACCGTATGTTCGATAGTAACACTCGCCGTTACGAGAAAGGTGTGGCTCAGGTGTTACATCATAGTCTGCGCTATATGTTGCTCTATTTTCTGCTGTTGGGCGGGCTGGCGCTGTTGTTCATCAAGTTACCGACGTCGTTCTTACCATTGGAAGACCGTGGTGTGTTTATGGCCCAAGTCCAGCTCCCGGTGGGTTCAACCCAACAACAGACACTGAAAGTGGTTGAAAAAGTAGAGAACTACTTCCTGACGGAAGAAAAGAATAATGTATTGTCGGTATTCTCAACGGTGGGGTCCGGCCCAGGTGGTAATGGCCAAAATGTGGCACGCCTCTTCATCCGGCTGTCTGATTGGGATCAGCGTAAAGAGAGTAATAACTCTTCTTTTGCCATTATTGAACGCGCCACCAAAGTATTTAATAAAATTGCCGAGGCCAGAGTGTCGGTCAGTAGCCCGCCAGCCATTTCAGGCTTGGGTGGCTCATCAGGTTTTGATATGGAATTACAAGATCACGGCGGTTTGGGTCATGACAAATTGATGGCTGCTCGCGATCAGTTATTACAGATGGCTGCTAAAGAGCCAGCCCTGACCCGAGTGCGACATAACGGATTGGACGATAGTCCGCAGTTGCAGATAGATATCGATCAACGCAAAGCACAAGCGTTGGGCGTAGCACTGGATGATATTAACAACACCCTGAAAACGGCCTGGGGTTCGACTTATGTTAACGACTTTGTTGATCGTGGGCGGGTGAAGAAAGTCTATGTGCAGTCTGAGGCCACCGCCCGTATGCTGCCGGAAGACGTTAACAAATGGTATGTCCGTAATAAAAGCGGCAGCATGGTGCCCTTCTCGGCGTTCTCTACTACCCGCTGGGAATATGGCTCACCACGATTGGAGCGCTATAACGGTTATTCTGCACTGGAAATTGTCGGTGAGGCGGCACCAGGTATCAGTACCGGTACTGCAATGGATGTAATGGAGAATCTGGTCAAACAGCTACCGAATGGTTTTGGTCTGGAGTGGACAGGTATGTCCTATCAGGAGCGGCTATCGGGTTCACAGGCCCCGGCCCTCTATGCCATCTCGTTACTGGTGGTGTTTTTATGTTTGGCGGCATTGTATGAGAGCTGGTCAATACCGTTCTCTGTGATGTTGGTGGTGCCTCTCGGGGTTATAGGTGCGGTGGCGGCCACCTGGATGCGCGGGTTGGAGAATGACGTTTATTTCCAGGTCGGGTTGCTGACCATTATTGGCTTATCGGCCAAAAACGCCATTTTAATCGTCGAGTTTGCCAGCGAATTAAACAATAAAGGTAAAGATTTAGTCGAAGCCACTCTTGAGGCTTCCCGCCAGCGGTTGCGGCCTATTTTGATGACCTCGCTGGCATTTATCTTTGGTGTGTTACCCATGGCTATCAGCCAGGGTGCAGGCTCAGGTAGCCAACATGCCGTAGGTACTGGTGTGATGGGGGGGATGATTTCAGCTACCGTGCTGGCGATTTTCTTTGTACCGCTGTTCTTTGTTCTGGTGCGTCGTCGCTTCCCAGGCAGGCCACCGCGCGCGAAAGAGTAACGAGAGCCGCTAACCCCCAAGGATGGGCCGGGTAACTAGAGCCGCCAACACACCTACGGTTTGAAAGATGACTCCTGATTATGCCCAATAGATTTCAAGCTGTAGGCAGACGGCAAGCAAGAGAACCCCGATGAGCTGACATCAAGTCAGTGATTCGGGTGAACGAGAGCCGCCAACACACCTACGGTTTGAAAGATGACGGGCATAAAAAAGGCAGAGCCAATATGGTCTCTGCCTTTCTGGCGAGCGATTTTTCGCCCCTGGGTGTGTAATAAGTCAATCGTTAAAACAACAAAAAGATAGTTACTCTTACTGCCGGTTTATTCGCTTATGCCTTACGCAGCATAGCATCGATAAACTCTTTCCACGTGCTTAACTCAAATTCAACCATAACATCCTCTCTAATTATCGCGGCCAATTATACGCCTATTTTTTGAACAGTCAAAATCGAAAGTAAGCTACCTAACGGTTGAAATGAGATCTGTCGCAGAGATCTTGAATTTTGCCCTGTCACTGAGTTTCCTCAGCCAGCATTACATCACTTGCCTGTTTTATCATTCGAGAGTAGCGTGCTCAGATATATAGGGGTAAACGCCGTTTTTGACAAAACCCGTTATTGGCAAAATACAGAGCACAACCATGAAACACTCCATCGACTCATTAAAAGAGCTGGGCCGTTATGATGATGCGGTGGCAATGGCGCTGGACTTACTGCGTCGTTCACCAGATAACGCCAGTCTGCTGTATAAGATTGCCTCACTGTATGATGTGCAGGGGTTGGAGTTGCAGGCAATCCCATTCTATCGGGCCGCTATTGAGCACAATCTGGTAGGTAAAGAGTTGCAGGAGGCTTATCTGGGGCTGGGCAGCACTTATCGCGCTCTGGGGCTATATCAAGAGTCACTGGATACATTTGACCGCGCGTTAGCCCATTTCCCACAAGCGAAAGAGATTACCTTATTCCGTGCCATGACACTGTATAACCTCGGTGAAACCAAAGAGGCAGTCGCTACGTTATTGATATTGCTGGCTGAAACCTCAAGCCATCAGGACATCAGCCTCTACCAAAAAGCGATTCGCCAATATGCCGCTAACCTTGACTGTATCGGCTAAATCAACAGGTCAGTTCTGATTACCGCCGCGCTCAACAACGCATAGCCGTCTGGATTCAAATCACATTTTCCCGCATTATGGGCAAATTGCTCCCCTTGAGCCGGGCAGTCGTCTATACGGCTGACCTGATTTGCCATTCTAGCCGAGGTATTATTTTCCCATGTCAGATAGCCTAGCCACTCCATCATTGCGCCTTTATGGCATTAAAAATTGCGATACCATAAAAAAGGCCCGCCGCTGGCTGGAAGAGCAAGGTATTGCCTATCAGTTTCACGATTATCGTGCAGACGGATTGAGTGACGAACGCCTGCAAGGTTTTATCGATCAACTGGGTTGGGAACCATTGCTCAATACGCGCGGTACCACCTGGCGTAAATTGCCACAAGCCCAACGTGATGCAATAACCGATGCTCTGGCCGCCAAAGCGCTGATGCTAGAACAGCCAGCCATAATTAAACGCCCGCTACTGGAAGCCACCAATGGCGAAATGCTGCTGGGCTTCAAAATTGAAAGTTATCAACTCTTTATTAAGAAACATAATATTAAACAACACGTTATCGAGGTGCAATAACATGATCTGTCCGGTAATCGAACTGGCCCAACAATTAATTAGACGCCCGTCGCTCAGCCCTTCTGATGCGGGCTGCCAGGCGATCATGATTAAGCGCTTAGAGGCTATCGGTTTTACGGTAGAACCTATGAATTTTGGCGATACCCTTAACTTCTGGGCCTGGCGCGGCGAAGGTGAAACCTTGGCATTTGCCGGTCATACCGATGTGGTCCCCACCGGTGATGAAAGCCATTGGAGCAGCCCACCGTTTGAGCCGACCATTCGTGATGGCATGCTGTATGGCCGTGGTGCCGCCGATATGAAAGGTTCACTGGCTGCAATGGTGGTCGCCGCCGAACGTTTTGTCGCGGCTCATCCAGAGCATAAAGGCCGGTTGGCATTTATGATTACCTCCGATGAAGAAGCCAAGGCCATTAACGGTACGGTCAAAGTCGTGAATGCGTTGATGGCGCGTAACGAGCGGCTGGATTACTGTCTGGTTGGCGAACCCTCCAGTACTGACCGAGTCGGCGATGTGGTGAAAAATGGCCGCCGGGGTTCTATTACTGCCAACTTGCGTATCCATGGAATTCAAGGACACGTGGCCTATCCTCATTTAGCGGATAATCCGGTTCACCGGGCAATACCAGCGCTGAATGAGCTGGTTGCTACACAATGGGATGAAGGCAATGAGTTCTTCCCTGCTACCAGTATGCAGATCGCCAATTTGCATGCCGGAACTGGCAGCAATAATGTAATTCCCGGTGAGTTCTATGTGCAGTTCAACTTCCGTTTCAGTACAGAACTGACTGACAGCATGATTAAGCAGCGAGTAGAGGCGCTGTTGGAACGCCATCAACTAAATTACACCCTCGAGTGGGTGTTGTCTGGTCAACCCTTCCTTACCGCAAGGGGTGCGCTGGTCGATGCAGTAATTAATGCTGTTGAGCACTACACTGAAATCACGCCGCAACTGTTAACCACCGGGGGCACCTCTGATGGCCGTTTTATCGCGTTAATGGGCGCTCAAGTGGTGGAGTTAGGGCCGGTTAATGCCACTATCCATAAAGTGAATGAATGTGTTCACGCCGCTGACTTGCAGCTACTGAGCCGGATGTATCAGCGAATTATGGAGCAGCTCATCGCATGACAGCTAATACATTAACACCAGAGATGCTTACCGGCCGTTCAACCGATCATCTGACGGTGTTAAGCGGCAACCATCGCCTGCAACCACAAGCTGTTGCGGCCTTTCAGGCTATGCAACAAGCCGCTAAACGAGCGGGGTTTGATTTACAACCTGCCAGCACTTTTCGCGATTTTGACCGCCAATTAGCGATCTGGAATGGTAAATTTCGCGGTGAGCGACCAGTATTAGATAAAGACAGCCAGCCGATAGAGATTTGCCAACTTGATGCTCAGGCTCGTTGTGAGGCTATTTTACGCTGGTCTGCCCTCCCGGGAGCCAGCCGCCATCACTGGGGCAGTGATCTGGATATTTACGATCCCTCCCTGTTGCCCGCAGAGACCAAATTACAGCTGGAGCCATGGGAATACCAAGCGAGTGGCTATTTTTATCCGTTGACCCAGTGGCTGGATGTTCATATGGCTGAATTTGGTTTTTACCGGCCATTTAGCGAGGACAACGGCGGTATTGCAGCAGAACCTTGGCACCTAAGTTATCGCCCGTTAGCTGCGGCGGCGGAACATTTACTGACACCCAACATTCTACTAGAAGCTTGGCAATCACAGGATGTGGCAGGCAGTGAGTGGCTGACAAGCCATTTACCCATGATTTTTTCGCGATTTATTCATACCCTATAGATTTCAAGATGCAGGAAGTCGGCAAGCGAGAATAAGGTTGATTAATCCCGACGTTCTTACGCAGTCAGATGATTCAGGTTCTTGAGTGCAGCCACACTGGCAGTTTGAAAGATGACAGGTATATCAACGGAAGGAACTTAACCATGCACTGGTTAGCAGATTATTGGTGGATCATACTTATCCTGCTTGCAGGTATTATCTTAAACGGTATCAAAGAGTTACGCCGTCTTGATCATAAAAGCTTTTTAAAAAACAAACCAGAATTACCGCCTCATCGCGATAACAATGCGCAATGGGACGACGATGACGACTGGCCGGATAAGAACAAGAAAAAATAAGTGAAGCTCGAGTCACATCAAACGAAGGGGTCAGCCCCTTCGTCAAGGTGAATTACCTCGCAACAATGTCGCCACGCAAATGGTCGTCACGTAAATGGTCGATAGCCAGTTTGAGCATCGGTTGATTAATACCATGCCCGGTATTGGCATCCAGACTCAGTGTTACGCGGCTGCCCAAAGCCATTAAGCTACTGGTTGCAGCCTTGGCATGTTCCACACGAATCACCCCATCCTGCTCACCATGAATAAAATGGATCACCACGTCAGCGATGGGTTGCTGTGGTAATGTTGCAAAACGGCCACTAAACGCCATAACTTGCCCGGCTAACTGCGGCTGAGCTTTCACCCCCTCCAATGACATAATCGTGCCCTGCGAAAAACCGACCAGGGTGGTCTGCTGTGCCCCAAGGCCACTCTTCTGTTGCCAATAACGTATAATATCAATGAATTGCGACATCACTGCATCAACTCGCTCCTGACGATTATCTTCAGTAACACCTTGCACTGAGAACCACTGACGCCCACTCCCCATGTTGCTGGCGAATATACCATCAACACTGACGACCAGCGCCTGAGGAAAGGCTTGTGCAAAATGGCTACCGACCGGTGCCATTCCAGCGGCGCTATCACCAACACCATGAAACAATAGTATTAATTGCTCTGGCGTTGCGGGTTGCTGCACTACGATAGAAGTCTGATTCATCAAGTGGCCTTTAATCATTAAATGACAATAACGTTACTATACGCTGCTGGTTTCGCAGAGATATTGGGTTTTATTGATGGAGTTGGTGGGAATTATTGAAGGTAACGGCGGATGCTGGATCTGACTCGGTGGATATCCTCGCTATACTCATCCTGAATATGGCGAATACCTTACCCTAAGAGCCTCTTCGCCACATCATGAGAAATTGAGTTTTAAGACAATAAAAGATAACTGTCATCAATCCTCTGCCATCCCCTCGGCTGCCTCTTGCCGCCACCGCGCCACTAATGCTTTTCGCCCTGTTAGGGCTAGATTGTTAACAATCTGCGCGGGCGAAATACCCTGCTGTAAATAATACCGTAATGCGGGAAGGGGTAATTGACTGCGTAATAACAAACGCTGTAGTGCGGGTAAACTCGCCTCTAACGGCCGAAAAGCAAAGGCAAAACCAGCCAGTTCACGCCAGTCGTCGTCATTTAAGGCAATGTCAGGTTGTTGAGGCTGGGATAGCGATAAGGGCGTTGGAATGTCGACCCATTGCTGCAACCAATACCAATCACGCTCTAATTGCTGCCGTGCTGCCTCACAGAGCGATTGTCCCGCTATACTCAGGGGTAATATCGCCATTGCCGCATAACAGCCGCTGCTGGCTTCCTTATGGCTACCAATACGCACCAGATGAAAGCCGCAGGCACGCCAAAAGCGTTCTAATTCGGGGGTATAACCAAAACTGACTGAAATATAATCAAGCCTCTCGCGCTGCCCACGCGCAAGCTCGGCGGCAATCATCTGTAGTGCTATCCCCTGCCGCCGCCATGACGGTGCTACCGCGACTCGACTGATTCGCCGCGACCGTAAGGTGGGTGCATGCCATTGCCCACTATGAGCCGCCAGTGACTGAGCCACCAAACTCCCCTTTGGCCGCCGTTTCCCTGCCCAAACGGCATGGGCTAATGCACTGCTAAGCCCCCCCTCATCCACCAGCCACAGTGCACCAATGACTGAATCAGCCACCCTGGCCGCAGAAAAATGCATCCCTGGCGCATCCATCAAACGCCGCAAATCAAGGGGGGTGGTGCGATAATGCGCACTGGCAAGCAAACCATAAAAACGTCGCAGCAATTCGGGGTAGTGCAGCCAATCGCGCTGCTTACAGGGCATAATATCGACTGACGCTGAGAGAGATTCGCGGCGCGGTAGCTCATCGTCAAATAGCATAACTTCATCCACGACACGCTCTAGCGGATCACCGCTGGCCCAACGAATAGGGTCTGTTAGCGCCAAAGGGTGCCAATCGTGTAGTGTTGTACAGAACTTCAACAAGAAACCACGCCCGGTGCCTTCGTAACCCTGCACGGTGGTGGTTAATAATGCCCGTGGGAAGTACACCAATAACGCCGATAGGAGTGTGGCAGGGATAGCCGCAGCCTCATCAATCAATAACCAGTCAATTCCGCTGACATCGTTTAACCGACAGTAGTCTAATAGTGCATCTGGCGCCCAGAAGTGCGCTCGTTCTCCCGCGCACTGATTCAGCACTTGTGTGGCTGCTTTACCCGGCCCGGTGACCCAGCAGCAACCGGGCCACTGCGCTACCAACATACCGGCCAGCGTCGATTTACCGCGCCCACGGGCTGCCGTCAGCACCCAAGTGCCGCGTTCTGCCTGCATCAGGCGTTGAAGGATAGTATGCTGTTCCGTGGTAGGGGAACCGTCGGGCTGCTGCCATTCTGGGCGAGAGTACAGCATAGGCATGGATAGCGGCTGGTTCTGTTGCCACAAAATAACATCAGGATCAGCCTGAAGTTGACGTTGCAGATGGTGAATAAAATTCGGTGTAGTGATGGGGGTGAGTTGTTCACTCCAGCGCAAACTATCAGCGTCTGGTAAGCACGGCCACCTATCCCACTGCGGCACTAGCAGCACCAGCCAGCTACCAGCTTGCAATGCGCCGGCCAGCACCGCCAGTGCTTCGGTATTCAAACCATCGGTGGCATCAAATACGCCATGTAACCCTTCCTGCCCGAGTAAGGTTTTTGCCGCTGTCGGGTGAATTGCATTGCCAGTGTCAGCGGCCTGTTCTGCTATCCATAACCAATCACCCGGCAATTGCTGACGCAGATTTAATGCCTGCTGGCGCGACCAATCCGCGCAACCGCTGAGGACCAGTAAACGCCGTATCCCCTGCCGTGCCATTAGTGGTTGGCTGAGCACAATTTGATCGATCACGTTACGATTTACCGATCACCAGTGAAAGCAAGCCCGCGGCGATCAACGGCCCAACCGGAACGCCTCTAAATAACGCAACCCCCAGTACCGTTCCGACCAATAGCCCTGCCACCACGGACGGTTGGTGAGTCATCAACGACACGCCACGGCCACCTAACCAAGAGACCGCAACCCCGACCACAATGGCTAATATCGATTTCCACTGCACAAAGGAGTGCAGCACCTCGCTGGCGCTAATTTTACCACTGGCAATCGGCGTCATCACGCCAATGGTCAGAATCAAAATACCGATGGTTAAGCCATACTTTTCTATCCATGGGAAAAACTGATTTAACGGAGTAATACGAATGGCGAGTAGTGTCAGAATAGCTAATGTGACGGTCATATTGTGGCTAATGATGCCAAGCGCAGCCAACGCCAATAGAATCAATAAAGTTGGATCAAGAGCGGCCATGGTTATCCCTGCCTTGCAATAAATGCCGGCAGCTAGCGTGCCGGTAAGAGGAAAGTGGTCTTATGATAATCTATTTATACTTTTCGTACCTGACGCTACAGCGCTGTTCGCTGTAACGCCAATGATTTTAGCTGATCAGTTTAACGGGTGGAGAACGTGTTGCAGCTATTAGGATCACCGCTATCGAAACCACGTTTAAACCAGGTATAGCGCTGTTGTGATGTGCCATGAGTGAAGCTATCAGGAACGACACGCCCTTGCCTTTGCTGCTGTAAGCGATCATCCCCAATCGCCTGTGCCGCATTTAGTGCCGCTTGTAAATCACCCACTTCCAACACCTGCTGGTCTTCCATGGCTTTGCCCCACACGCCGGCAAAACAGTCCGCCTGCAATTCCATTTTGACCGAGAGGCGATTAGCTTCAGCCTGAGATGCACCCTGCTGCTGCTGACGCACTTTAGTATCAATACCCATCAAATGCTGCACATGGTGGCCAACTTCATGAGCAATCACATAGGCCTGAGCAAAGTCGCCCCCCGCACCCAGTTTATTCTTCATATCTTCATAGAAAGATAAGTCGATATAAACCGTGCTATCTGCTGGGCAATAAAACGGTCCCATAACGGACTGACCGGTACCGCAACCGGTGCGCGTTGCACCACGATACATCACCAGTTTAGGCTCCTGATAGGTACGCCCCATCTTTTGGAAAATAGGTTTCCAGGCGTCTTCTGTATCCGCCAGAACGACCGAGGTAAATTTGGCATATTGGTCATCTTTAGTGCTGACTGAACTTGGAGAACGTGGCTGTGTTTGAGTTTGTGACATCGGATCACTGCCATTTAACAGCGGGGTCAAGTCAACCCCGTAGTAGCCCGCAACCAACACCACAATGAGAATAACAATACCGCCCTTGCCGCCAATCGGAGGCCGGAACCCACCACCGCCCCCGGATGCATCCCCGCGCCTATCTTCTACATTGTCACTTTCACGACGACCTTGCCAACGCATAGCAATACTCCCAGATATTTTCCTTACATATTATCGTAGGAAATCTGTTGAGCTAATACCATTAAAAGCTTAAATGATTGGTGTTATTAGCGGAGTTGGGCATTCAAATACATGCTCAAAGTACTTAGCAAAGGCGGCAAGTGAGAGACAAATCTGTCTGGAGCTGAACTAAACGCTGCTTGCTACGGCTGGCCCAGAGAGGGGCTGAGTGGTGAACATCGCTAATAATGCTGTAGCGTTAAGAAAGAAAAGCATGGGGGAGATAGCGACTATCTCCCCTGCGCCAGACAAAACGGAATCGATTGCGCGGTTAGTCTAATTTTACGCCGATACGGTGTGCAACTTCTTCGTAGGCTTCAATCAAACCACCCAGGCTTTGACGGTAACGGTCTTTGTCCATCTTGTTCAGGGTTTCCTTATCCCATAAACGGCTGCCATCAGGTGAGAACTCATCACCCAAAACCACTTCATCACCGAACAAACCGAACTCCAACTTGAAGTCCACCAGGATTAAACCGGCATCATCAAACAGTTTACTCAACACATCATTCGCCAGATAGCTCAGCTCTTTCATGCGGGCCAATTGTGCTTCTGTCGCCCAGCCAAAGGTCTTGCAATAAGACTCATTGACCATTGGGTCATGCATAGCATCGTTTTTCAAAAACAGGTCGAACAGTGGTGGGTTCAGTTGCAAACCTTCTTCTATTCCTAAGCGTTTTACCAACGAGCCTGCGGCACGGTTACGGATAACACACTCAACTGGGATCATTTCCAGTTTTTTGACCAACACTTCGGTATCTGACAGCAAGCGTTCCATTTGCGTTGGAATACCGGCTTCTTCCAATTTAGTCATAATGAAATAGTTAAATTTGTTATTTACCATTCCCTTACGATCGAATTGTTCAATGCGCTGACCATCCAGTGCTGACGTATCGTTACGGAACTCCAATACCAACAGGTCAGGATTTTCGGTGGTATAGACGGTCTTCGCCTTCCCACGATACAACTCAGCTAGCTTTTGCATCTTAATTACTCCAGTAATGTGAAAATATAACTCGCTATAAAATGACTAAACCCTAAATAATTCGAGTTGCAGGAAGGCGGCAAGCGAGTGACAAATTGGTTGTAAACCATTTTGAACAGCGCCTGCGCTGGCCCGCAGGGTGAGCCTCATTAGAGGCTCATAATCCCGATGAGCTTACTGTGTTGTAAGTGACTCGGGTGATTGAACGTCGCCAACGCACATGCAGCTTGAAGTATGACGGGTTTAAAGGGGCCGAAGCCCCTTTGGTTTTATTTGGTACTTGTAGCACCAGTTTGGCTAAATGCTGCCTGGAACACCGCGACCAGAGCATCGTTCTGAGACTGAGTCAGAGTATGCCCTTTCGGACCGATGAACTGTAAGCTACTGCGGTTATCGAGATCACCGACCTGTAACTTATAATCGCCTTCTGGCAATTCAGGGTCTTTGGCACCCAACGCATCCCAACTGCCGCTACTCATGGATTTATTGGTAACGTTAATCGAACCTTGTGGACGGCTACGATCAGTAACCTTCATGCCAATCTTCTCAAGGGCGGCTGGCAGCCGTTCCCACAATACAGCATAAGGGGCACGTACAATCAGTTGCGGTAAACCAGTATCATCGCTGCCGCTTTGAACATCTAGCGTGCCGACTTTACGGGAAGCCTGACTGCTTTCGCTATCAGAACGCACCTTATCCAGACCTTCGATAATGGCATTCAGCATTGCACCGTTGTAGCGCTGGATTTCGGTATAGCTGGTGACCGGTTGCCCACCTTGCTGTAAAGCAAGAGATTTCACCACTAACACCAACTGATAACCTTGCTCCTGCACGCTTATCTGATAACGGCCTTCAAACTGCACGTCTTCATCTGCACGATTCCATTTGACCCAGTCAGTTGTCAACGTTTGGCTGGCATCCTGACGGCTGGCTATCGCCCAGTTTTTATCCTGTAGAACGCGGGTAACTTGCGCCCAAAGATTACGGTTTTGCGGGCTATTTTCTAACAATAGCTTGCTGGTATCGTTAGCATTTTCAGCGCGAGAACCGCTAAGCAATGCCAGTGGTTGTACCGGAGGACGGATGTCCAACTGTTTGCCCACAGCACCTTGAGAGTTGACGGAACGGATATCAAACTCACCATTTTGTATCGGCAGAATCATCCCTGCTGGTGAGTTAAGCGGCTTTAGCCCCGGAGCTTCAAGATAAGACTCGTCACCGCCAACCTGGCGTTTGTAGCGTTGGTCAGTGGAGCAACCTGCCAGCAGCATTGCCAGCGAAACACCCACTACCGTTACCACCGTCGACTTTTGCAATGTTATTGCCATCAAATTTCCCTAAGAGTTACAGCAAACCTGCGCTTTTCAGCGCATCTTCCACAATCCGTTTAGCCGGGTCAGTCAGTGGGGTCATTGGCAGACGAAGAGTGTCATTCGCCATTAATCCCAGCTTCTTCGCGGCCCATTTCACCGGAATTGGGTTTGCTTCTACAAATAAATGCTGATGCAACGGCATCAAGCGCTGATTCAAACGGCGTGCTTCTGCAAAGTTACCCTGTGCAGCCAAGTCACAAAGTTCAGCCATTTCACGCGCAGCAATGTTCGCTGTCACCGAAATAACCCCTTTGCCGCCCAGTTGCATAAAGTCCAGTCCGCTCGCATCGTCACCACTGAGCAGGATGAAATCTTCATCATCAACCAGCACTTGGATCTGACTAACCCGACTTAAGTTCCCTGTTGCTTCTTTAACAGCAACAATATTTTTAATTTTAGCTAAGCGAGCAATGGTCGGCGGTAACATATCGCAACCGGTACGCGAAGGCACATTATAGAGAATTTGTGGCAAATCGGTACTTTCAGCAATCGCTTTGAAGTGTTGATATAACCCTTCCTGCATTGGCCGATTATAATATGGCGTGACAGTCAAACATCCCACCACACCGGTATTATTAAACCGTTGGGTGAGAGAAATTGCTTCGGAGGTGGCATTAGCGCCGGTTCCGGCAATGACTGGGATTCGGCCGTCGGCCAGTTCGAGCGTCTGCATGACCACATCGACATGTTCGTCATGGTTCAGTGTTGCAGACTCACCAGTTGTGCCCACGGAGACAATCGCCGCAGTACCACTGGTTACATGGTAATCAATCAGTTTCTTCAGGCTTGCACGATCGACCGCACCTTTGTCGTCCATCGGCGTTACCAGTGCAACTATGCTTCCTGTAAACATTGGACTTCCCGTAAACATTGCCCACCCCCTCCTTAAACAAGTTCCTCATGGTACTTTTGACCTCTATCCAAAAGCAAGCAAACAACTGTGTTGTAAGCGCTTGGCAGCAGGTTTTTTTTATGTTTACCATGGTAACCCCAAAGAGCATGACAGGAAGAGCGATTTTGCCGCAGCTTGATGAACATTATCTGGTCATTACCGCACTGGGTGCTGACCGCCCAGGAATCGTGAATACCATCACCCGCCATGTCAGTAGCTGCGGTTGTAATATTGAAGATAGCCGGCTAGCCATGTTCGGTGAGGAGTTCACATTTATTATGCTGCTTTCAGGCAGTTGGAATGCGATTACCCTACTGGAATCCACCTTACCGCAAAAAGGGGCAGAGCTTGATTTGCTGATTGTGATGAAGCGAACCAATGCCCAGGACCAAAAAGCGATGCCTGCCACAGTATGGGTAAAAGTTGAAGTCAATGACTCCCCCCATATTATTGAACGGTTTACCAACTTGTTTCATTGTCACAATATGAATATCGCCGAGTTGGTTTCCAAAACTCAGCCGGCTGAAGGTGGCAACCCTCCTCGGTTGCATATCCAGATTAGTGCGCACAGTCCCGCCAGCCAAAACAGTTCGATAATTGAACACGCTTTTTATCAGCTATGTACAGAACTCAACGCGCAAGGCAGTATTAGCGTTGTGAACTATCCACAGCATGACTCACGAATGGAGAGTTAGTAATGAGCCCATTGAAAGCCGGTGATATAGCGCCGAAGTTTAGTTTGCCCGACCAAGATGGCGAGCAGATTAGTTTGGCCGACTTCCAGGGACAACGTGTCTTGGTCTACTTCTACCCTAAAGCCATGACACCAGGCTGTACTGTTCAGGCCTGCGGTCTGCGCGACAACATGGATGAATTGAAGAAAGCGGGTGTCGAAGTGCTCGGTATTAGCACCGATAAACCTGAAAAGCTGTCACGTTTCGCTGAAAAAGAGCTACTGAACTTCACATTGCTGTCTGATGAAGATCATCAGGTTGCAGAGCAGTTTGGTGTCTGGGGCGAAAAAAGCTTTATGGGTAAAACCTACGACGGTATCCACCGTATCAGTTTCTTAATTGATGCCGACGGTAAGGTGGAGCATGTGTTTGATAATTTCAAAACCACCAACCACCACGATATCGTAATGGATTACTTGCGCCAAAGTGCCTGAGTCATCACACCCTGGCCCTGGCCGATAAGTTGCAAAAAAAGAGCGCTCAAGCGCTCTTTTTATTGGCAATAAATCGAATGTTCCCCAAAGCCATTGCTGTTGCAGCAACGCAGCCAGCTAACACCGCTGCGGCATCAAGGGCACAGGGGATAGTTAATCTGCGTCGGGGATAAACTCCTCCGGCCAGGCATGAATAACCGCTTTCACCAGCGTAGCTAACGGGATAGCAAAAAATACCCCCCAAAAGCCCCACATGCCGCCAAAAATGATCACTGACAGAATAATCACCAAAGGATGCAGGTTTACGGCCTCAGAGAACAGTACCGGCACCAGCAAGTTACCATCCAGCCCTTGTACTACCAAATAGGCGATAAAAAGTGTCCAGAAATCGGCCCCAACCCCCCACTGGAATAACGCCACCAACACCACTGGAATAGTGACAATCACTGCGCCAATATAAGGGATCAGTACCGAGAAGCCGACTAACACCGCCAGTAACAGCGCGTAATTCATGCCCATAACAAAGAACACTAAATACGTGGCGATGCCAACAATCACCATCTCCAATACTTTGCCACGAATATAATTGGTTATCTGCTGGTTCATTTCCAGCCAGACTTGCCCAGCCAGACCGCGATTACGCGGTAAAATACGCCGTACTGCATTCAGCATCTGCTCTTTATCTTTGAGCAGGAAAAACAGCATCAGTGGCACCAGAATCAAATAAATTGCCAATGTCAGTAAACCTATCAATGAAGCGAGAGAGATTTTAACCACGGACTCCCCCATCCCCGACAGCTTGCTTCGCAGATTTTCTGCCATCATATCGACAATGCCGGCATCCACCAGCGCGGGATAACGCGCAGGTAACGTCTGAGCAAACGCATTGAATTTATTTAGCATTTTCGGCATGTCTGATATCAGATTATTGCCCTGTTGCCACACCGTTGGCGCCACAACAAATACCGCCAGTAGTGTGATACCACCGAAAATCACCAGTACGATACTGGCCGCCCATGGGCGAGAACAACCAATACGTTGTAATCGGGCGGTTGGCCATTCTAACAAATACGCCAACACGATCGCCGCCAGCAGAGGAGCCAAAATGCCACTGAAGAAGTAGAGAATGCAGAATCCAGCCAACAGAATAACCAATAAAGCGATAACCTGCGGGTCGGTAAAACGCCGACGATACCACTGTAACAACAGCTCTAGCATCCGTAATTGCTCCTTAAGTGCCATGAGAGATCGACAAATTAGTCGATCCCTTTAACCGCCCCGACATGCAGGGACATAACGAAGGTAAATTGTTTTCGTCAGACGTTCCCTTATCTCCACATGCTGGCTAAGATAGTTGCGGGCCTCAGCACGGAGGTTGAGCTTAACCTTTGACGTATTTGATGCTATTTATGTGATCTATACCCAATTGTACTGGAGAGTAGAGTAAGGAAGAAGAACTCTTACACATCTCGGAGTCTAATTGTCATTACATTAGCAAGGGCAGCCTCGTTTATGACTTATCGGTTAACTAAAACAGGTCGGTTAAGTAAGACAATGATCGCCACACTACTCAGTAGCTTGCTGCTCACTGGCACAATACCTGCCAGCGCTGAGACACAAGACCTGCTGCCCGATATTGGTACCTCTGCGGGTGCCACTTTGAGTATCGATCAGGAAAAGGCAATGGGGGATTTTTATGTCCGCCAAATGCGCGCCAGCACCCCGCTGATTTATGACCCGCTATTGACTCAATATATCAATACGCTGGGTAATCGGCTGGTCGCCAATGCCTACTCAGTACGTACGCCGTTTCATTTCTATTTAGTGAATAACGATCAAATTAACGCTTTTGCTTTCTTCGGTGGCAATGTGGTACTCCACTCTGCCCTGTTCCGCTATACCGAAAACGAAAGTGAACTAGCATCTGTATTAGCACATGAAATATCTCATGTGACTCAACGCCATCTGGCGCGCGCGATGGAAGAACAGCAAAGAATGGCGCCGCTGACGTGGGTCGGGGTACTAGGTTCTATTCTGTTAACCATGGCCAGCCCACAAGCAGGGATGGCGGGTTTGAGCGGTACGTTAGCAGGCGCTCAACAAGGCGTCATCAGCTTTACTCAAGGCAACGAACAGGAAGCTGACCGTATAGGTATTCAGGTATTACAGCGTTCGGGGTTTGATCCGCAGGCCATGCCTAACTTCCTGCAAAAGTTAGCCGATCAGTCACGATATACATCAAAACCACCGGAAATGCTGCTGACTCACCCCTTACCAGATAGCCGTTTATCTGATGCGCGTAACCGTGCTAATCAGATGAAACCGCACCCTATCGCGTCATCACAAGATTATTTATTCGCCAAAGTTCGTATTCTGGGCATGTATGGCTCAACTGAGAACAGCCTCACGCCAGACCTACTGGAAACATTGAGTAAAGGCACGGTGCGCGAGCAATTGGCGGCCAAATACGGTCAGGCCATTTTGTGGTATCAGGCCAAAAAGTACGATGAAGCCCGCAATCTGTTACAGCCCCTGTTAGCGCAACAACCGGGCAATATTTGGTTCCTTGATTTGATGACTGATATTGATCTGGGGCAAAACAAAGCCGCCGCCGCCATTGCCCGCCTGCAAGCGGCAACCGCTAAACAAAATGATGAGCCGGTGTTGCAATTGAACCTGGCCAACGCTTATGTCCAAGGTGGCCAACCGGCAGCGGCAGTCAAGATACTAAATCGCTACACCTTTGCTAATCCAAACGACCCTAATGGCTGGGATCTGTTAGCCCAGGCAGCTGCTGCACTGGGTTTACGTGATCAGGAACTGGCTGCTCGGGCAGAGAGCCTGGCTTTGAGCGGCAAATTGCCACAGGCCATCGGCCTGCTCAGCGATGCCAGTGCTCGGGTGAAATTGGGGAGTCTGGAACAGGCGCGTTATGATGCGCGCATTGACCAGTTACGCCAGCTAGATAAGCGCTTCCAGAAATACCAGAAGTCTTAAGGAAATTTATCATGAAAGATGTCATGTTTTATCATAATCCACGCTGCTCTAAAAGCCGGGAAACACTCGCACTGGTTGAACAGCAGGGGATTCAGCCACAGGTCATATTATATTTAGACAATCCACCGTCTGTGGCGGGGTTAAAAGCGTTACTGCAACAACTCGGCTTTCATGACGCGCGGCAGCTTATGCGCACCAAAGAAGATCTCTACCAAACACTGAATTTGGCAGATGAGACATTGACGCAGGATCAGTTACTGCAAGCGATGAGCGATAATCCAAAACTTATCGAGCGCCCGATTGTGGTTTATAACGGCCAGGCACGTATCGGCCGCCCGCCAGAGCAGGTGCTTGAGATTTTACCGTAACTTGATTGCAACCCATGATTGAACGCTGCGTATCGAAGCGAGGCCGATGGAAGGGCCGAGTCACCAACGCAGCGCCCCTACCACTTGCCAAAGGAAGGGTATTAAAGGCTAAGAGTTTCTTTTACAAAAGGAATGGTGAGCTTACGCTGGGCGGTGATAGAGGCCCGATCAAGTTGATCCAGGGTCATAAACAGTGTGCGCATTTCCCGATCCAACCGTTTTAGCAAGAAACGGCCAACGTCTTCGGGTAATTCAAAACCACGCAATTTGGCACGTAACTGTAAAGCCTGCAATTTTTCATCATCCGACAACGGCTGCAATTTATAGATCTGCCCCCAATCCAGACGTGAAGCTAAATCAGGCAAACCGAGATTTAATTGCCGTGGTGGGCGATCACCGGTAATCAATAAACGGGTGCGGCCGGTTTCAACAATGCGGTTATAGAGATTAAATATCGCCATTTCCCACTGCTCATCGCCCGCGATACACTCAATGTTATCAATACACACCAGCGCCAACTGCTCCATACCATCTAATACTTCGGGCACAAAATAAGCGCGTTTATCGAGCGGGACATAGCCTACCGCCTCGCCTTTTTGCGATAACTCCGCACAAGCTGCATGTAATAGATGACTCCGACCACCGCCTTCGCGCGACCAAAAATAGATATAACTGCCGTGGGACTGATGAACAGTAGACTGGATCGCCGCTAACAGGGACGGGTTCTCCCCCGGATAAAAACTGGCAAAAGTTTCATCATCGGGAAGATAGAGTGGCAGTGAAAGCTGTGCCGGCGTATTCAGAAGCACCTCAACCAACAAAACGGGCGGGAAAACGTGGCAAGCTTACCACAAAAATTAACAACAGCATAAAAACCTGATCTGAAGCGAAAAACTGGCCGAACCCATAATAACCGCCCGGCCAGATATCACTTTTTATTGCACCGATATTAACGTGTGGACTCGTCTTCCTGGGCGTCAATAATCTCTTCTTCAGGGCGAATCAGACTGATCACTTTAAACAGCAGGCTCAAGCCAATCCCCACAACCGTTGCCAAAGCCATGCCTTTCAGTTCGGTTGCGCCGATATTCACTTTCGCGCCACTCACCCCGATGATCAGGATAACGGAGGTTAAGATCAGGTTTTGTGCTTTGTTATAGTCAACTTTTGACTCGATCAGCACGCGGATACCTGATGCGGCAATAACACCGTACAGCAGTAGTGAAACACCGCCCATCACCGGTACCGGCACCGCTTGAATGGCAGCAGCCAATTTACCGATACAAGACAGCATGATCGCCAGAATCGCAGCGCCACCGATCACCCAAGTACTGTAAACACGGGTGATCGCCATAACACCGATATTCTCACCATACGTGGTATTGGGGGTTGAGCCAAAGAAGCCGGAAATCACCGTCGAAATACCGTTGGCAAACATCGAGCGATGCAGACCGGGTGAGCGAATCAAATCTTTTTTCACGATATTAGCAGTCACCACCAAGTGACCGATATGTTCAGCAATAACCACCAGCGCCGCAGGCAAGATGGTTAAAATAGCGAACCATTCAAAACGTGGGGTATAAAACGTCGGTAAGGCAAACCAATGGGCCTGACTAATTGGGGTTAAATCAACCACCCCCATCACGAATGACAAAGCATAACCGACCAACACACCGATCAAGATAGGGATAATGGCGAAGAAGCCACGGAACAGCACCGATCCCAGAATGGTTACCCCTAACGTCACCATTGAAATGATGATAGTGGTTGAATCTACTGTCACACCTTGGGCGGGCAATAATCCGGCCATACCCGCAGCAACGCCAGCTAACTCAAGGCCGATAACGGCAACAATCGCCCCCATCGCCGCGGGCGGGAACAGCACATTCAGCCAACCCGTTCCGGCTTTTTTCACAATCAGCGCCACCAGACAAAACAGCACGCCGCACATGATAAAACCGCCCAAGGCAACTTCGTATCCCAAGGGTAATAGCAGCAGTACCGGTGAGATAAACGCAAAACTTGAGCCGAGGTAAGCCGGGATTTTTCCCTTACAAATAAACAGATAGAGCAAGGTTCCGATACCGTTGAACAGCAGCACCGTGGCCGGGTTAATTTTAAATAGAATAGGAACTAAAACGGTGGCACCAAACATGGCGAACAAATGTTGAAAACTCAGGGGGATCGTCTGGAGCAGCGGTGGACGCTCGCTGACACCGATGGTGCGACGGCTCATTTCTCTATCCTCTTAATGGTGTGTTTAAAAATGATTATGCTAAAAGTTATTCAAAAAAAAGCCGACTATCGAGTCGGCTATCTAAAGGTTATTCCAGTATGCGGTAATGAGCACAGGCAGTTTGGACACGGACAGCGCACAGAAACCGGGAGCGTACACCATGACCTTGTAAATCATAAGTACGTGAGGATTCCGAGCACTGCTCAGGTTCAAAATGGCAAGCGAATAGCATAATGGTGTGACCTTTTATTTTGTTCCGAAAATCTTATCCCCGGCATCACCCAAACCTGGAATGATATAACCGTGTTCGTTCAGGCACTGATCGATGGCGGCGGTATACAGCTCTACGTCTGGATGCGCCTCTTCCAGCGCTTTGATACCCTCCGGTGCGGCAACCAATACCAACACTTTAATGCTCTGGCAGCCGGCTTTCTTCAGCAAATCGATAGTCGCAATCATCGAACCACCGGTTGCCAGCATAGGGTCAACAACCAACGCCATACGTTCGTTGATATCAGCAACCAGTTTCTGGAAATACGGTACCGGTTTTAGTGTCTCTTCATCACGATAGACACCCACCACGCTGATGCGGGCACTCGGTATATTTTCCAACACCCCTTCCATCATGCCTAAACCAGCACGTAGGATCGGCACCACCGTAATTTTCTTACCTTTAATCTGTTCAATCTCTACCGGCCCGTTCCAACCCTCGATGGTGACTTTCTCAGTTTCCAGATCGGCGGTTGCCACGTAAGTCAGCAAACTCCCTACTTCAGACGCTAACTCGCGAAAACGCTTCGTGCTGATATCATTCTCACGCATCAAACCAAGTTTATGTTTTACTAGCGGGTGTTTCACCTCAACGATCTTCATTATTTTTCTCCTGGTTAGGCGGTTGACGGCCAAAAAAATCGCGAGATTATACCGCCTTTTTTTTTGAACACCACAATGAATAGCCTGATTCAGATCAATAGAAAATCAATCTTAAGTCAAGAAAGCTAAAAATCAGCGTGATATCACAAGCTACTCGCAAACGTTTGCCTGCGCTGTTAGAATTGTCGCGTTTTCTTCCTATAGCCAAAGTAATTGGCGTTGCAGGTAGGCTGCCAGCAAGCGAACCCCGATGAGCTGACTCAAGTCAGTGATTTGGATGAGTTCGTGCAGCGAGCCCTCTTGCGGCTTCAAGTATGAAGGATATAAGCTCAAACAGCCAACCGCCGTGGGGACCTCGCTGTGACCAACAAAACCTCTCTCAGCTATAAAGACGCAGGCGTAGATATCGATGCCGGTAATGACCTTGTTGATCGCATAAAAGGTGTGGTTAAACAAACTCGTCGCCCAGAAGTGATGGGTGGATTGGGCGGGTTCGGTGCCCTGTGTGCTTTGCCACAAAAATACCGTGAACCTATTTTAGTCTCAGGCACCGACGGCGTAGGCACTAAGCTGCGCCTGGCGATGGACCTGAAACGCCACGATACCATTGGTATCGATTTAGTGGCCATGTGTGTCAATGACCTGGTGGTTCAGGGTGCTGAACCGCTGTTCTTCCTTGACTACTTTGCCACCGGTAAACTGGATGTGGATACTGCCGCCAGTGTGATTACCGGTATCGCCGAAGGGTGTAAACAATCAGGTTGTGCACTGGTTGGCGGCGAAACCGCAGAAATGCCGGGGATGTACCACGGTGAAGATTATGACGTTGCCGGTTTCTGCGTTGGTGTAGTTGAAAAGTCTGAAATCATTGATGGCAGCAAAGTGACACCGGGTGATGCGTTGGTTGCCTTAGGTGCCAGCGGCCCGCATTCCAATGGTTATTCCCTGGTACGCAAAATTCTGGAAGTCAGCAACACCAATCCTGAGCAAACTCAGTTGGATGGTAAATCGCTGGCTGACCATTTGCTGGAACCGACCAAAATCTACGTTAAATCCATTCTCAGCCTGATTGAGCAGCTTGATATTCATGCTATTGCTCATCTGACTGGTGGCGGCTTCTGGGAAAACATCCCACGGGTATTACCCGCAGGGACTCAAGCGGTTATCGATGAAGCTAGCTGGCAGTGGCCTGCGGTATTTAGTTGGTTGCAGCAAGCCGGCAATGTCAGCCGCCACGAAATGTATCGCACCTTTAACTGTGGTGTCGGCATGGTTGTTGCGCTCCCGGCAGAACTGGCTGATATCGCCGTTGAGTTACTGACCGCATCCGGTGAGAAAGCCTGGAAAATCGGTGTGATTGCGGCGGCGACTGATGGTGCAGATCAAGTCATCATCAATCCATAACATTGCTGATTCAGCCCGCAGCTTCAAAATCCCGATGAGCTGACTCAAGTCCGTGATTCGGGTGACAAATCTGCCGGGAGCAGATTTCAACGCTGCTTGCAGCGGCCTCAACGAGGCGAGGCCCACGGATGGGCCGAGTAATGCGCGCAGCCAACACCCCCGCAGCTTCAAGTACGAAGGGTATATGAAAAAGATAGTGGTTTTGGTCTCCGGCCAGGGCAGTAATCTACAAGCGTTGATCGACGCCCAACAACAAGGGCGTATTTCAGGCACCATCAGTGCCGTGTTCAGTAATAACCCCGATGCTTATGGGTTGGAACGAGCTGAATTGGCGGGTATTCCCCACCATGCTGTGGATGCCAAGTCCTATGCGGATCGCGCCAGTTTTGATTTGGCATTGGCGCAAGCCATTGACTACTATCAGCCTGACTTACTGGTGTTAGCCGGTTATATGCGCATTCTCAGTGCAGAGTTTGTTCAGCACTATGCTGGACGAATGTTAAATATCCATCCGTCACTGTTGCCGAAATACCCCGGTCTGCACACTCATCGTCAGGCACTGGAAAACGGTGATCAGGAGCATGGCACCTCGGTGCATTTCGTTACTGAAGAGCTGGACGGCGGCCCGGTTATTCTGCAAGCCAAAGTACCGGTTTTCAGTGAGGATAGCGAAGAGGATGTGGTCGAAAGAGTACAAACTCAGGAACACAGCATTTATCCGCTGGTAGTCAGTTGGTTTACCGATGGCCGTCTTGCTATGCGTGATAATGCCGCCTGGCTGGATGGTGAACGCCTACCTGCGCAAGGCTACGCGGCTGAATAAAACAAGTTAATAAATATTGATTAAAGGCGCGGCCATTAATGGTTAGCGCCTTTTTTAATTCCCTGTGCTTACCTCTTGTGCTAATAGTATAATTTTTAGGGCAGCAACCGCTGTCGCCAATGAGGAATATGTATGTCTACCACTAACAGCGTCAGGTTACGCCCACTGGAACGGGATGACTTGCCGTTTGTTCACCAGTTAGATAACAATGCCAGCGTAATGCGCTATTGGTTTGAAGAGCCTTACGAGGCCTTTGTTGAACTGTCTGATCTGTATGATAAACATATCCATGACCAGAGTGAGCGCCGCTTTATTATTGAAAGCCAGGGGACAAAAGTCGGTCTGGTGGAGTTAGTTGAAATTAACCATATTCACCGCCGTGCTGAGTTTCAGATAATTATCGATCCGGCTCATCAGGGTCAAGGCCATGCCGGGGCTGCCGCAAGACTGGCGATGGAATATGGTTTTTCGGTACTGAATTTGTACAAACTTTATCTGATTGTTGATAAAGAAAATCAAAAAGCCATCCATATCTATACAAAATTAGGCTTTGAAATAGAGGGGGAATTAAAGCAAGAGTTCTTTATCAATGGTGAATACCGTACTGTAATTCGTATGTGTATTTTCCAGCCACAATATTTGGCAAAATATAAAACACCATCGATAAAGAGTGCTTAATCCACTGGGGCCAGTTCAGTTGGCCCCAATATCAATTCAACATATTCAGTAAAGAAAAATCATCACTTTCATTAACTTTATCTATGTTCGATAACAGAAATTTTTGAGCATCATGACGGTGCAGCTTAAAAGTACTGTATGAATAGACGATATTAATTATATCATCTTCACTCAGTGTGCCATTGTGTATCACAAAAGCGCTGATAACTGATTTTATAAT